>JAPKAI010000032.1 GCA_028825335.1 Gammaproteobacteria bacterium
TCTTCGGCTACGCCGTTCATGGCAGACCGGCCGATGCGGTCCGCTTCGGCATAAAGGAACTAGGCAAAGACCAACCCTTCGATATCGTCGTGTCTGGCATCAATCGCGGCGCAAACGTTGGAAACGTTTCTCATCTGTCTGGGACGGTAGGGGCGGCGATGGAAGGTCTGTATCACGGGCTACCTGCAATCGCCGTCTCGGAAGCTCCCAATAGTGAGAATACTACTATCACCGCAAAGTTCACTGCCGATCTAGTCGATCGATATCGCAGGCTTGGCGCGCCGAGTGGCACGATGATTTCTATTAACGTCCCAGCCGGAGAGCTGAAGGGAGTAGCCGTAAGACCAATGGGAGATTCTTACCTGAGCACCGCTCGTTATAATCCGACTGTAAGAGACTCCATGACCACAGACTATGAGAGTGTACGAATGATTGTGGATTCCGAAGACCCTGCAACCGACACCTATGCCTACCAACAGGGGTATATATCGGTAACGCCGCTTAAATTCGATTGGACCGATTTCGAAATGCTCGATGAAATAGAATCATGGAACCTGCAGATAGACTAACCCAGATAGTCTATTACACGTACGCAGGAGAACGTATTGCTAGAGTTTGAACACATCATTCAGGTCAATGATCTTACGGAAGAGGATTTGCCGGTTCTCACGCGCACTCAGCTCTGGGAAGGCTTGCTGCTGCGTGCAAGGCGCCCAGACACATTCAACAGTAGTTTGAAGGTAACGAACAAAGAGTATGCCGAGGATGAGTTTGAGCGAATCATCGAGGTAGGGGAGCACACATTTTACGAGCGGGTGATGCTCTATCCCGACGAAAAAATTCATACTCAGACCATGGAAGAGTACGACCAGATAGACGCGGAGAGCATCACTCTCCTGGAAGAACCGGAAGAGGGCTACCTGTTCGTGCGCTTCAGCTATCGGCGCGAACTCGAGGACGACGGCTCTGATGATGTTGGAGAACACTTGAAATCTGCCTATCTACAGACCGACCGTGACGCCATCGCGCTAATCCGCTCGCTTGCCGAAAGCGGCGTATTCGGCCAATCGATTAATTAGGGTGCTGCTTCCCCCCTTAGCTCAGTGCTAGAGCGACACGTGTTCTCCATCAAATGCAGGCCGCAAGCTGTTCACCTTTGATAGGAGGCGGAATTGGTTTATTCTCTGAGGCCATCTCAATAACCCGCCGCCCTAAGGGGTAGGAGAAGACAACGATGAAAGCACTCCTGCAACTAGCATTTATAGCCCTCACCCTCTCTGCCGGCGCGCTCTGTTTTGCGGATCGCCAAGAGACCGATGACGAACAGCATATCGATGATCCTCGCGTTCAACACCGAAACTATGAATTTCCAGGCACTGGTGAATCAATTCCCTATGCCGTCTTCGTTCCTTCAAGCTATGACAGCAGCCAACCAGCCCCGCTGATCGTTTCCCTGCATGGCTTGGGCAGGAGCCACGACTGGCTCATGGGATATCATGGTTTACTGGATCAGGCTGAAGCGAATGGCTATATCGTGGTCACTCCACTCGGCTATATCCGCCGCGGCTGGTACGGCTCAAGAGAACTCGATGACATGCAGGATGCGCAACGTAGCGAACAAGATGTCATGAATGTCTTGCAGTTGATGCGCGACGAATTCAGTGTCGATTCAAACCGAATCTACCTATGGGGCCATTCCATGGGTGGTGCGGGTACCTATCATATTGCTGCTAAGTACCCGGACATATTCGCCGGCTTGGGGGTAGCGGCGCCCGCGCCCGAAGCGGATGCGCCGATGAATAATATCCTGAATAACATCAAGCATTTGCCCATTTTCGTTCTTCAGGGAGACGAGGATGCCGCTGTACCTGTAGAACGTACCCGCGCATGGGTGGCGAAGATGCAGGAGTTAGGTATGCAGCATGTCTATGTCGAGATTCCAGGGGGTGATCATTCGCTGCTGATATCCCAGGACGCAGTAAACATGCAGAAGTTTGTAGATTTCTTCAACATCGTACGCAAACAGTATTAGTCGTAGCTGGATTACAGACATGACATCAAGAGCTTTACTTACAATTGCCCGTGCATTCTTATTGTTTCCAGCATTGAGCGTTGCCGCCCAGGACGACACCTTCGATGTAGAGCAGACTTATCAAGCGACGTGTTTCGCTTGTCATGGCACAGGTGCGGCTCATTCGCCTGAAGTAGGCGACCAGATCGAGTGGGAAATTCGTATGGAAAAAGGCATGGAAACACTCATTCAAAATACGATCGCAGGACTCAACGGCATCATGCCGCCGCGCGGCCTTTGCGCAACTTGCAGCGATGACCAGCTAAAAGCCATCGTTGAGTTTATGTTAGACAGTAGCCTCTAAACATCACTATCGAGGCGAGCTATTTTACTAATTAATTTGATAACTATATCGAAGGAAGCACGACTAATGTTGCACTCAAGACAGCAATCGATTCGAACCTTATTACTAATTGTCGGCCTACCTCTTCTATCAATTGGATGTGCCCCCGAGGGCGATTCTACTTCTATAGAAGTTGCCACGAGTAGCAGTACCACCGACGGAGAAGTAAAGCAGGTCGAAGTAGCGTCTGCACTACGCCCGAGATCATCTGTACAGAATATGGATTGGCGTCTGCACAATCTCGACCTCGCCGGATCGCGCTATGCGCCTAGCGACCAGATAACTCGCGACAATGTCGCCGAGCTAACACCGAAATGGTTATTCCAACACGGCGTCATCGATGGCGTAAGTAACCAGACCACCCCTGTGATTGTTGGCGACATAATGTATGTCACTGACTCGCGTGGCAGCGTCTACGCACTAAACGCAGAAGACGGACACCTGCTGTGGACCTTTGACGTGACTCGTCTATTAGGTGGCGGTCGACGCGAGGGCTATATCTTCAGACACAGGGGCGTATCGTATGAGGATGGTGTCGTGTATTCAGCGGCGGGCTCATTTATCTTTGCGCTTGATGCCATTACCGGAGAGCCCTTAGAAGGCTTCGGAGACAACGGGCAGGCACCGGTGATTCTCGATGTGCTGCATGAGAAAAACCCCGATATCGAAACTGCTATTTCGGTTGGTTATTGGTTCACCACAGCCCCACAGGTCTATAACGGCGTTATCTATGTTGGTACGACGCGAAGCGAGAGCCATATTGCTGGAGGCTATGTGTTGGCAATCGATGCCAAGACTGGCGAGGGCATATGGAACTTCAATACCGTGCCGCAAGATGAAACTGATCAGGGCTGGGATATCGCAGGACCGACTTGGGTTGGCGGCGAACGTAACGGCGGTGGAATCTGGGAAACACCAGCAGTTGATCCCGAATTAGGCATGGTCTATGTGGCCGTCGGCAATCCCTTCGGCGACAGCACGAAACGCGACGGCATGAATCTGTTCAGCGATTCGCTTATCGCGCTGTCTCTGGAAGAGGGAAATCTGGAGTGGTACTACCAACAAGTGCATCACGATGTATGGGACTACGACTCTGGCAATCAACCGGTATTGTTTGATATGGAAGTCGATGGGCAAGACATCAAAGCTCTCGCACAGGCGAGCAAGAACAGCTGGTTGTATATCCTAAATCGAGAAACTGGCGAACCCGTGCATCCGATCATCGAGACGCCCGTCTCAACCGTAACCAATGTAGAGGGCGAAGTCCCCTATCCAACACAACCAATTCCGCACAAAGCGAATGGCGAGAGAATGGAGCCGGTGTCGCCAGTTTTTCCAACCGATATTCCTGCACAACAAATGGAGGCAAACGATCTGGTCGAGCAGTTTACTCCGATAGGACCGAACCAGATTTTTTCTCCAGGTTATGGAGGCGGCGCGAACTACGCACCGATTTCCTTCAGCAAGGACACGGGCTATCTTTATATCAACGCGATCGATCAACCGTTTAATTCCGGACGCGACCCGAAAGGGTATTTCTCTGCATATGATCCAACGACGGGAGAATTAATCTGGCGACAGATCTTCGAAGGGTACGGACAAGCCGGCTCGGTCGTTACCGCCGGCGGCATAGTCTTCGTTGGAGCGGGCAGCAATACTGCAGGTTATTTCTACGCCTATGATGCCTATACTGGCGAAGAGCTATGGAAATTTAATACTGGAGCTGGCGTGTTTGCCTCACCTTCGATATATGTCATCGATGGCCAAGAGTACGTGACCGTTGCGTCTGGCGGAGGGTCAAGAGGGCGAAGAGGTGGCGATCTAATTCTCGTTTTCGCCCTTCCTGATTAAGGCTAAGCTTCCTAACTAAATCCACACACCTCTGCTCAAAAGATTTTTTATTTTTGTTCGACTATTTTTATGGCCATACGAACACAAAGAAGTCATTTATTTTCCTATAACGTACGTTCTTGAAATTATAGAACGTCGCGCGCACGTACCAAGCTGGCTGCCTATTCGGGCTGAAAGCAGAAACTATCGTAAAGGTTTGAATCGTCGCCTGTCCGACAATCACAACCTTATTCACAACTGAGTATGTGTGCTCGACGGCTTGCCTGTGATTACTCTTGTGTAGGGGCTTCTGCGCTCATACTCGGTGCTGTTACCAACAGAGCACAAGCCAATGCCGCCGTCATGTTCACGATAGGAAATAATTTCATACAGTTTCTCCAATCAACTAAGCCAAAGTACCCGGGCTATTGCCCAACTTTCGAAACCCGCGACAGAAATCTGTACCGCTTTTTAAGTAGAACGCTTAGTAAGGAGATTGGTTTACAAGAAAAGGAGTTGCAGAACTCCGCTGGCTCTGCAGAAATCGACTACGGCTTGCTTATGACTACACGGAAACCGATGGTGTTGTTACGTACGCTAGGATCGACACCACCGCGCACTGCTGCGCGCACGTTGCCCGTGTTATCTGCGAATGATCCTCCACGCATCACCCAGAGTGCATCTTCAGAAAGGTTCTCTGCATCATCGTTCGGGTCATAAGGATAGGCCTGCAACGGACTGCGTGTAAATTCCCACACATTGCCGCTCATATCTTGTAGACCGAAGGCACACTCGGCACAGAGTCGGGAGCCTACTGGTAGCATTTTGCTTGAACCGTAGTTTGCTAACTCCGTTGAGGGCGTGTTTCCCCAAGGGAAAATTCGACCGTCCGTACCCCGCGCAGCTTTCTCCCATTCAGCCTCTGAAGGAATGTTCACTTGGCCGCCCGCCGCGAGATAACTAAGTAGCTCTTCAGGAGTATCCGAAGAACTTTCCAACTTCTGCTGCAGCCAGCGTGCGTAGGCTAGCGCCTCCGGCCAGGTAATGTTCGTGACCGGCATAACGCCTTGAATGTCCGCTGCCACCTCATTAGCGAGGCCTGAGCTTTCTGCTGTAAATACGCGGAATTGAGCGACGGTGACCTCAAACAATCCTATATAGAAGTCGTCGATCTGCACTGTTCCCTGACGCCGAGTACTCGACCAGCGTTCGTTCTCGTAGGCGAGGCGATCTAATGCCGGATTACTGCCCATAAGGAAGGGGCCGGAAGGAATTCGGACAAAGCCCAGCAGCGGCTCATCTGGTAGAAACCAAGCATTGTCCAGAAAACCCCTCATCGTTCCCTGCTCTGAGGAGGAAGACAAAGCAGCTATTTCTTGGTTCACTTGCTGCTGTGATTGTGCAGTCATCCATGCGGCAACGAAGACGATCGTCAGGCACATGATGGTGAGACCCATAGCTCCGCGGGGCGCCACGAGCATATCAGAATCGTTTAGCTGATCCTCTGACTTCGATTTGGGCTTGGATTCAGCCTCGCTGTGAGACTTACTCATATCTGAGTCCTAGTGCTCTGGGCTCCCCCAGTCCTGGCGCAGGCAAAAACCCAGTCGTGTTCGCAGGCCCGCTCGTATAGCTCCTGCTCAGAGAGTGTCATCAGATTCTGCCCACCCTCGCGTAACAGCAATCGCAGATCCAATTCATGTGGCACTTCCCGCGCCACCAATTCCGTGTCTAGAATATTTAGACACGCCGCCCGAAACTTCAACTCGCAGCCGCGCGAGAAATAGGCCATGGATAACTCTTGATTGGATTGGGTGATTATCCCCTCGCGATAGTGTGCGCCTATTTCGTTACACGCCCAAGCGGCGTTGTCAGCACAATAAGTCGCCTCCAGTTGTAGCATCCGGCCGCAGGCATTGGACAAGTTACCCGCGCAGGCCTGCTCCCAGAATGGCAGGCTATCGCCCTGATGCTTGCCGTCGGTTTTACCTAACAAAGACATCGAAGCGAAGAGCACTATCCAGATACTCATGTGCGCAAGATTAGCGCGCCCACCGAGCCAGCTTTCTTTCCAGACGTTTAAGAGAGCTGTCGAATGAATAGATCGAACCGCTCTATCGATAGCGATAACACTCAGATTGAGCAGCGGCACGACGAGAAGTTTGTCATAGAACGTTGGCTCGCCCATGGCGCCTAGAAGGGTATAGAGGCCGAACACCCCAAGGGCATAGAGCACTCCAAAAAACGTCTTACCTAGTGGCGTTCTCGGCGAGGTAGAAGGGTCGGTAATCAATAGATGCAGCCCTAGAAAAACAGCGGCAGGAATCTCCGAATCGAGGAAGTACGGAACACCCGTACTAGCGGAATACAGGGCACTGACTCCAAACAAGGTAATCGCCGCCATACTGGCAACAAGTGTTATGGAGAAGAAGTACATTACGATCAAGCCAACTAGAAAGAGGAACGTGTAGATGTTCGGCGCCAGAGTAAGAGTCGATGCAATGTCCTGACCCCAGGTCAACCCGGTTGTGTTGGTAGCGATCAATATAAGAGAGAAAAGGCCTAGGGCAAAAGCGGAAGGGTTAAATATGTGCGAGCTACGCCCGTCTCGATTCCAACGTACATATTCCTTGCCCATGAAACCGACTGCAATCATCACGAATTGCATATAAAACCAATCATCTCTAAACCAAAGAAACAGATTGATGCTAAAAATAATCGGAAAGGGGCCAAAGCCTAAGCTATATTCACGTCGCCTCGACCAGGCCAGTAACATATCGAAGGTATAGGCAAATAGTAGCTGCGCTAGCATCAGCCAGGCATGATCGTATACCGGTCGCCAGTAATATCCCCAATAAGCATAGACGCTGAACTGAACCATGGCTTGGATGTAGTGCTGTGGACGCAGCACTACACTGAATACATGCTCTTCGTTTTTGTTTCTAGAATTAAATAGAAGATACGCTTGCCACAAGAGCAGCGCAGCGGCGGCGGCCCAGAATGACCAAACTAGTGTGGAATTGCCCTGAACGCGAGGAACGAAACTTAGAATAATAAGGGATATGGATATTACAAACGGAAACTTGAACGCTGCCATTGAGGAGTGCGTCTGCTTATTAGCAGGGTTCTTACTGTTTCGGCTACTATTCTTGGAACTGGCGGAAATGGCCATCGGCATGCTCTATCGGGAAAATTCAGTCGATGGCAAGGATAAACCACCTACTGAATCAATTCAATTTGACCGGCAAGAAGCTAGGCCTTTACTGCCATTAAAGCTAATTCGCAGGCTGTTCTTGTGCATGTCCCGAGTGAGTATTCTCGTGCTCGGAATGTTCGGTGTCATGCTCGGAATGATCTTGACCGTGGTGGCGATCATGATGACCTCCTCCAACAGCAGCATTGGCCATCATAAAGGGTGCGGCAATCACCGTACCTGTGGTGTCGACAGCCACACCGATCACAGAGCCTATGCGCCAGTCAGCGATAGCGCCAATATCAACCTGGTTATCAATTTTGGGTATTTCATTCGCTTTCTCCGGATTATTCTTCTCTCACCCTTAGGTAGGAGGGAACCCCAACAATAGACTGATGAGTATGAATCTTAGCTGAATTGTAGCAAGCAGACTGCGTTAGTGATTGCTGCCATCCTTGCGCCGTTTTTCCTACTGAAGCAGCCCTATTTAGCCGCTAATAAGACCCGAATATCCTTGAAAATTCGCCTAAATACGCGTAGTTTCAGTCAGTTAGTCCATCATCTCACTATAATTAGAATACTGTTGGAGATTCACATGCACAACAGAGCACTCATGAAACTTTCCTTAGCAATAATCGGCCTGTTAGTCGCGCCACAGCTGCTCGCGCAGTCGTCAGATATCCCGCGTACCGAGTACGGTCAACCAGATTTTCAGGGTACCTATACCTTTAGGACGCTAACTCCGCTTAACCGCCCCAGAGAACTCGCCGATAAGGCCACTTTGACTCCCGAGGAGGCGCTCGAGTGGGAAGCTTTTGAAAGACGTCGCCAGAACCGCGACCTGATCATCGATTCAGTGGGGGGCGCTGGTTATCCGCCGGGCGTGATCTCCTATAACGAATTCTGGTACGAGCGTGGCGTAGAGACCATCGCGGATCGTCGTACCTCACTGGTCTACGACCCACCGAATGGCCGCGTGCCTGAATTGAATGCCGCCGGTCGCGAGCGACGTGCCACCTATGGCCAAATGGTTTTCGAGAGTGCTGGCCCAGAGGGCAGAACGACAATTGATCGCTGCCTAGTCGGTTTCGTCGGTGGACCGCCAATGATCCCTGGCTCCTACAACAACAATATGCAGATAGTACAGACGAAAGACACTGTCATGATCTTGAATGAGATGGTGCATACCGCGCGCATCATTCCGCTGCGCAGCGAACACAGCACACAGCAGCTGAAGTGGGAAGGCGATTCAGTTGCGCATTGGGATGGTGACGAGCTGGTTATAACTACGCAGCATTTCTACCACGACTACAATCTGCGCGGCATGTCGGATCAGGCCGTGATTTCCGAACGCTTCAGCTGGATTGATGGGGACACGCTGGATTATGACTTCACCGTGGAAGACCCCCTGTCTTGGGACGAAAGCTGGTCCGGCAGAGTGCCGATGCGCCGCGCCGCCGACCCGGTCTACGAATATGCCTGCCACGAAGGCAATCATGGCTTGCAGGGCATCCTCGCCGGATGGAGACGCTATGAATCCATGGGCTTGAATGGAGACGGTTCACCTAAGTCCGAGACTGGAACTGTTGCCACGGAAGAATAGAAAGCTATTCAATTACTCAAAGCCTGATCTCATACGCAGGTTTTGTGAATTCAAAAAACTAGAGCTGGGTTATTATCCAACTCTAGTTTTTTATTTATTGCGAGTTTTTATTCGCCGCGATTAACGCTTCCCATTTACCCTTGCTAGCCTAGGGTACCCTCAAATATTAGGCTAGATCGAATTGCTCATGTTTAGAAAACAATTTCTTCCAGCCTCTGTAATCGTTTATTCGATCTTTTTGTTGTCGGGTAGTGTAATTGCTGAGGTGAATTCTGTTTTTATCTCCTCCACGCTAGATCCGAATGCGATCATCATTACCGAAGTGGATGTGATTTTTATTTATGACGCGGAAACGGCTGGTAATCTGCCCAGCACAAAGTCTGCCTGGTATTCGAATAAGCGGAAATTCACAAGCGATGCCGGCGATAAGATGGATGTAGTAAACATCTTTGTACCACAGGGGTTTGACTCGGAAATGGTTAGCCTGCCATTGCGCCGCGCCGATGCGCTGAAGGTGGTGGTCTATGCTTATCATGACGATTCGAAAGTCGCTCCGCGCGACATTACCGGCACGGCTAATGTTCTCGTAGAAATAGACCCCTTCGGTATTCGAGTATCCAGTAGAGATTGAGACGCTGTTTAAGCGCTTCTTCTGAGCCTGTATAAGACTGGCACACATTACAATTGAATTGCTATTACCCCTAGTTTATTCTTGCACCTTCCCCCTCCATAAATGTAAGAGCAATGAGAGTTCTAGAAGATGACTAATAAAAACATAAAATCGGCTTTTTGGGCATTGGCGATAGCCCCGGCCTTGGCTTTTGCCCAAGCTGACATGCCTCCTACAAACGATCTGGAAAACCCTTATAGCACCCAGTCTGGCTATTTTAAGATGCCTGCAGGTCGCGATTGGGGCTCCTCTAGCACAGTCGAAATTGATTCCGATGGCGAAAGCATTTGGGTCGCAGAACGTTGCGGCGGCAACGCAAATGCCTGTGTTGCGAAACCTGACACAAACCTAATTATGTTGTTCAGCAAGAACGGCGACATGGTCCGTAGCTTCGGCGCGGGCTACATTACTTGGCCTCACGGCATTCACGTCGACCACGACGGCAATGTCTGGGTGGCTGACGCACGTGGCTCAGAACAGACACAAGGCTATGACGGAGAGCATTATGGCCACCAGGTCCACAAGTTCAGCCCCACCGGAGTTCACCTGATGTCAATAGGCAAAAAAGGCGGCGGTCAGGACGACGAATATTTCTACACCCCAAATGACGTGCATGTTGCACCTGACGGATCCATTTTCGTTGGCGAGGGACACTCCAGCGCTGAAGGTTCTACCAACCGCGTCCACAAGTTTGATGCCGACGGAAACCACCTTTTGTCATTCGGCGAATGGGGTACTGAGCCAGGGAATTTCCGCCAGCCACATGGCCTAGCCATGGATTCAAAAGGCCGTCTATTCGTAGCTGACCGCGGCAATGACCGTATCCAGATATTCGATCAAGAAGGCAATCTACTCGACGTTTGGCATCAGTTCAGCCGTTTGAGTGGCATCTACATCGACAAGAACGATGTGCTTTACGGCGCAGATTCAGAGTCAGGTTCGGTTAACCCCGATCATGGCGACTGGGTTCGTGGTATCCGTATAGGAAGTGCTATTACCGGCGAAGTCGAATTCCTGATTCCTGATCCACAACCAGATTGTCGTGGCACTTGTACTGCTGAAGGTGTAGTAGCCGATGCACACGGAAATATCTTCGGCGCCGAGGTTGGCCCGGTTGGTGGAATCAAGCGTTATGTTCGTCCTATCAAGTAGGTACACTCTTCTACACTTTTTCAGATAGAAGCGAACGAAAAGCCCACCGCTAGCGATGGGCTTTTTTTTGCAAAAACAAAAGTAAGATCATGCCACCACTGAATGATCTACTGCTATTCACAGCGGCTGCCTTCATCTTGAATCTCTCGCCGGGCCCGGCAAACTTCTATCTAATATTGCGTAGGGTACTTACGCCGGACTCGTGGCGATTGCAGGATTAGCGCTAGGCAGCTTACTCCATGTGGTTGCAGCCATGTTAGGCCTTTCAGTGTTGTCTAGCTAATCTCCTTTGGCCTACACCCTATTGGAAATCGTTGGCGCTAGCTATCTCGTGTATCTAGGCTTGGGCATTTCGGAATCCGATTTTTCGGCGAAAACAACAAAAACGAATCAGAAGACAGTGAAGTGACGGAGGAAAAATTAGTAGAGGTCGAGACGGAAAAATTTTTGTTTAGAGCATGATCATTGAGGCAAGCAATTCGAAAACTGCACTTTTCCCCCTGGCATTATTACCACAGTTTGTTGTGCCCCAACCAGGGCCAACGCCTCCCCAGTTTCTATTGCTTGGCCTGATCGTAACGCTACCAGCTATTCCCGGCGGCATGTTCGTTGACTCTTTCGCAAACAAGGCAGCAACTCTGATTCGAGGAAATCCAAAACTTGGAGACAAGCGGGATAAAATATCTGGCACTATTCTAATCAGTCTTGGCGCTTATTTTTAATCGCCGAGAGTGACTAAGAAAAACTGCAACTGCCGCAGCAGAAATGGACATAAATTTTTCAAAGTTATTGCGCCCCAACTTTTCAATATCTTATCAACCACAATAGCTACCCAAACTAATGTCAAAGGAACGTGGCCTAATGATTTGGTTCGGCTTTTATAGCTTCGTCAATATTCATAAAGAAATTTTCTGCTTGAATTTTGTCGTACAATCCAGACGCCTTCATAACTCTTAATACGGGAACCTTTACACTGGCGAACTTAAGTTCAATATCACGCTCTTTGAAATCATCGACGATATCATGTATTGCCGAATCAGCACTGCTATCGAGTTGGGCAATGCTACAAGCTTCTATGATGATAGTCTTCAATGGTGTTTGCGACTCTTTTTCCAATTTCTTAAGCAGAGTTTTTAAGAAACTTACATTGCCAAAATAAAATTGCGCATCAATACGAATAATGATTACGCCGGCATAGGTTATCGCCTGCGGGTAGTGCTTGAGGTTACGAAAGTCCGTAGACTGATCAATTCGGCCCAATATCGCCGTATGTGGTCTAGTGCTTAGATAGATAAACAGCCCCAAAGAAAATACAACACCGATGAGAATCCCCTCGACAATGCCAACTACCAATGTTGAAAAAAACGTTAGCAGCAAGAGCCACATGTCGGACTGCTTGGTTTTTCGTAGATGTTTTACTAAAGTGAAATCCAGTAGGCCAAGCACGGCGAGTATGATAATGGCTGCCAGCGTAGCTATGGGTAGATAGAAGAGATATTCAGTTAAGAAAAGCAAAGTGAGAAATATCCAGGCTGCGACCACCACGAGGGAATAGGGAGAAGTGGAACCTGCTTCCGCGTGAACTGCAGACCTCGAAAAACTAGCACTGACGGGAAAGCCCTGGGAAAGGCTAGCTACAAAATTGGAAGCCCCCAGCGCAATCAATTCTCGGTTCGGGGCAATATCATAGCGATTTCGGTCGGCAAAAGTTCTAGCTATTGAGATAGTCGTCAAATAACCAACAGCTGCTATCGCCACTGAGCTTGGTAACAGTGCTACGAATAATTCCTGGGTTACCCAGACAAATCCGAATTGGGGAAGCCCTTGAGGAATAGCGCCGAGTACTGATACCTGGCTTTGATCCACCTTCAATATTGCTCCAACGATAGTCGCTAGAATGACCACTGCCAGGGCATTGGGAAAGTTCTTTTTAATCCGCTTTGCCAATATGATAAAAACCAATGATCCAAGCCCAATCATTGCTGTCATCAAATGTATTTCATCAACGTGGATAATTAGTTGCCAAAGATCCTGATAGAAGCGCGGACTCCTGTCTATCTCCATTCCTAGTAAATGTTTGACTTGGCTGATGGCTATTGTCAAAGCCGCAGCAGACGTGAAGCCACTAATAACCGGCTTTGATAAGAAATTTATCAAAAACCCGCCCCGTAACAAACCCAATACAATCTGTATGATGGCCACCTGAAAAGCGATAACGGCTGCCACTGTCGCCGCATTCGGATTGCTGGCCATTGATAAACCACCGATCGTCACACCAATCAACAATGTATCCAAGGCTCCTGGGCCTAAGGCCAGTTCCCGTGATCTACCCAAGAGCGCATATACTACCAAGGGCAACAATGATGCATAAAGACCATAAACGGGTTGTACTCCCGCCACCAGTGCGTAGGCCATACTTTGAGGTATAAGCACGATGGCCGTGGTTGTTCCAGCTTGGAAATTTCTCAGCAGTGCCTGATAGTTTGTTTTCATGGTCGTTGGAGTATCTATTATCCTATTGATTTATTCGAGCTTATAAATAGAACAAAAAGTATCTCTTCGGACATTCAGAAGAATTCGGTCTGGGGTGTGGCTGCGTTAGGGTGTATTTAGTTCGTAGTGAACCCCTAATTCGAGAAAATTGGAGGCTTAGAGACACGTTGAAGAGTTTTTCTATAAGGATTCCAATCACCCTCGGCGCTTACGTTTTACTCGCCGAGAGTGATTAGGATCGTTGAGGCAGATTAAACAGCCGCGACTATCGCATTTAGCGTCGCGCTTGGGCGCATTGCTGCAGATGCCTTTACTGCATCCAGCTTGTAGTAGCCGCCGACATCCATAGCCGGTCCCTGTACAGAGTTCAGTTCGTCGACGATTTTCGCTTCGTTCTCCGTCATGGCCAGAGCAACCGATGCGAAACGCGTCTGCAGCTCTGCATCATCACACTGTGCAGCTAGAGCCTGCGCCCAGTACATGGCTAAATAGAAATGGCTGCCGCGATTATCTAACTCGTTTACCTTGCGCGACGGCGACTTGTTGTTATCTAGAAAGTCTCCGGTGGCCTTGTCCAGAGAATCAGCGAGGACCTGTGCTCGTTTATTTCCTGTGACATTCGCCAGATGCTCAAGCGATGCAGCCAGCGCCAAGAATTCACCCAGTGAATCCCAGCGCAGGTGATTCTCTTTTTCGAATTGCTGAACATGCTTCGGCGCGGAACCGCCAGCACCAGTCTCGAACAGACCACCGCCTTTCATCAGTGGAACAACGGAAAGCATCTTAGCGCTAGTTCCGAGCTCCAGTATTGGGAATAGATCTGTTAGATAGTCACGCAGAACGTTTCCTGTTACCGAAATTGTATCTAGTCCTTCTTTCGCCCTCTGCAGCGAAAGACGAGTCGCCGCCTCTGGCGTCATGATACTGATATCCAAGCCATCGGTTTCATGGTCGGCAAGATAGGTGTTGACCTTCTTGATGATCTCAGCATCGTGGCTGCGATTCTTATTTAGCCAAAACACTGCGGGGATACCGGATAGTCTTGCTCGGCTCACTGCCAGTTTAACCCAGTCTTGAATTGGTGCGTCTTTAGCCTGGCACATACGCCAGATGTCGCCTTCCTCTACCGCATGCTCTAGCAAGATATTACCTTCACTATCGACAACGGTTACTGTGCCGCTAGAGGCAAGCTCGAATGTCTTGTCGTGCGATCCGTATTCTTCAGCTTTCTGTGCCATAAGACCAACGTTAGGCACACTGCCCATAGTCGCTGGATCGAACGCGCCATTCTCTCTACAGAAGTCGATAACTTCTTGGTATACACCGGCATAGCAGCGATCTGGAATTACCGCCTTCATGTCTTGCAGATTTCCATCAGGGCCCCACATCTGTCCTGAGGTCCTCAGTGCGGCCGGCATAGAGGCGTCGATGATCACATCGCTGGGGACATGTAGATTGGTAATTCCCTTGTCCGAATCTACCATCGCCATTCCTGGACGGCTCGCATAACAGGCCGCTAGGTCTGCCTCTATCTCTTCACGTTGTGCATCTGGCAGTGACTTAATTTTGCTATAGACATCTCCGACGCCGTTGTTCGCATCTACACCTAGCTGAGCAAAAACAGCCGCGTGCTTACTAAATGCCTCTTCATAGAAAACCGTAACCGCATGGCCGAAAATTATTGGGTCCGACACCTTCATCATCGTTGCTTTTAGATGAAGAGAGAAAAGTACGCCCTGACTCTTCGCATCGTCTATCTGCTTGGCAAGAAATGAACGTAGCGCATTTCTATTCATAACCGACGCATCTATTATCTCGCCAGCTAGCAAGCCAATGCCCTCCTTGAGGACAGTCACATTGCCTGCACCATCACGCAGCTCAATCTTAGCCGTTGTAGCTGCCCCAAGAGTTGTCGATTGTTCGCTGCCGAAGAAGTCACCCGACTCCATATTAGCGACATGTGATTTGGAGTCCTTGGACCAGGCACCCATAGAATGAGGGTTCTTTTGCGCATAGGATTTCACGGAGGCTGGTGCACGACGATCAGAATTGCCTTCTCTGAGCACCGGATTTACCGCGCTGCCTTTTATCTTGTCATAGCGCGCCTTGATGTCGCGTTCTGAGTCCGTGCTGGGATCTTCTGTATAGTCGGGAAGCGCATAACCCTTGGCCTGCAGCTCCTTGATTACCGCCATCATCTGCGGCAGGGAAGCTGAGATATTGGGTAATTTAATGATGTTAGCCATTGGGTCTTGAGTCATCTGTCCAAGCTCAGCTAGAGCATCTCCCTGCTGTTGATCGGCGTTCAGGAAGTCTGAAAAGCTGGCGATTACTCGTCCAGAAAGAGATATGTCTCGAGTCTCGACGGCCACGTCAGAAGCATCTGTATAGGCCTTGATGATAGGTAGTAGTGAATAGGTGGCTAAGGCTGGCGCCTCGTCTGTCTCAGTATAGATAATCGTAGATTTTTTGTCTGACATCGTAGTTCCTTGTATTGACTAATTCTAGCAAGGCTAGTGCTGTGTTAGCTGCTTACGCCCTTTGTGTACAACCCACGTAGTGATCTGTGTGCACACCTTTGAAGTCACCCATCTTGGGGCAAAAAGGGCGCACATTGTAGCAGCCAGGGACCAACACTTACAGGCCGCAGCAGATGCTCTAAGTCGCAGATGTGCTGTATAATCTGCCGCTTAGCTAAGCACTACCGCTCATCAAGTGTGCAGAATCATAATTTGATGAGCATCTTGTTGCGACTATCGAAAAAAAGAGAAGAGAACGATTTATGAAACAAACCACCAGCGTCCCTGATTTTACTATTCGTTCAGCTACAGTCGATGACTGCGCACTGATTTTAAGTTTCATTCAGGAGCTAGCAGACTACGAAAAACTGAGCCACGAGGTTGTAGCAACAGCTGCAACGCTAGCAAAAACCCTATTTGGAAAGAAGGCTTACGCCGAGGTGACGATTGGAGAGTATAAAGGTGAAGCCATTGGCTACTCGCTGTTCTTTCACAACTTCTCTACCTTCACTGGCCGACCCGGCATCTATCTTGAAGACATCTATGTGAAACCCGAGATGCGTGGCAAGGGCTGTGGAAAGCTGATGCTAGCCTATATCGCCAAGCTTGCTGTGGAGCGTAACTGTGCGCGGGTGGAATGGTCGGTGCTAGATTGGAATGAGCCTTCGATTCAATTCTATAGATCGATAGGTGCAGCACCCATGGATGGCTGGACGGTACAACGGCTAGATGGCAGCGAACTGACTGATTTTGCGCAGCAGTTTAAATAGAAAAGGGTCAACTTGAGTAGAATCGTATATGTGAATGGCGAGTACGCCCCTGAAGAGGCCGCAAAGATCTCTGTATTCGATCGTGGCTTTATCTTCGGTGATGGCGTGTATGAAGTTGTGCCGGTTGTTGCTGGTAAGTTAGTTGATCGCGACTACTTCCTAGAGCGCCTTGATAAGTCTCTCTCGGAGCTAAGCATTACATGGCCTTGTTCCCAACGAGAGTATCTCGACATCATGCAGGAGCTCATCTCTCGCAATAAATTGGAAGAAGGCTTCGTCTACTCGCAAGTGACAAGGGGTGTCGCCGACAGGGACTTTGTCTTTCCAGTCGATACTGCACCATCCCTAGTCGCTTTCACATCCGAGATGAATTTACTAAACAATCCCTTAGCCGAATCTGGCATCGCGGTTTCTACGAGTGAAGACATCCGCTGGAAGCGACGCGACATAAAATCGGTGAACCTACTTGCCCAGTGTCTTGCGAAACAAGATGCTCATAGCAAGGGGGCGAACGAAGGCTGGATGGTGGAAGATGGCTTCGTCACAGAAGGTATCACTTCGAGTGCCTACATCATCAAAGATAAGAAAATCGTTACTCGGCCGCTTTCAAACTTGATTCTTCCCGGCATACGCCGTCGCACGCTTATCGAAATAGCCGAGCGAGAAGGGATAGAGTTAGAGCAGCGACTGTTTACGGTCGAGGAAGCACTGCAGGCCGATGAAGCCTTTATAAGTAGTGCTACAACGATCACCTTGCCAGTTGTGAGCATCGACGGCGAGAAAATAGCGGACGGAACACCTGGAGAAATCACAAGAAAACTCAGAAAATTGTACATAAAAAGGTTGTTAGAAGAAGCGAGCAAGGAAGAATAATCACTTTTTTATCGTCTATTTTTAGGCGCGCTCGCTGTCGAAGCTAATTACTTCGCTGATGTTTTTAGCCTCAACCAACAACATCAGTAGTCGATCCACGCCCACAGCAACACCTGAGCAGCTCGGCAATCCGCTTTCTAATGCGGCGATTAGCTTCTCGTCTGCATCGTGAGTCTCCAACCCTTTCTCCTTTCTTGCCGCGTTGTCGTTCTCAAATCGTGCGCGCTGTTCAGCGGCATCACTAAGTTCGAAATAACCGTTCGCTAACTCCATCGAGTGGCCAAACAATTCGAACCGCTTCGCAACGACGACGCCACGCTCGTCCGCCGCAAGAGTAGCCAGCGCAGCCTGCTCTGAAGGATAATTATAAATAATACAATATGGCGGAAGCTTAGGCTCAATGCTGTTGCTCAGCAATAGCTGCAGATAGTCTGTCTTGCTTAGGTCGCCACCACTCAAATCAATTTCAGTGCTTGCCAGCTGCTGCAATTCTTCTAGTGAGATTTCATGCGGGTCAATTTGCAGGTGCTGCTGAAATATTTCTCGATAGCTGAAGCGCGAGATTGGTCCGCAGCCGAGCACCTCTTGTACTAGCTGTTCCAGCTCCGTCATTAATTGATCTAGAGAATAGGACAGCCTATACCATTCGAGCAGAGTAAATTCGATGTTGTGCCTTGCGCCTTTCTCTTCCTGCCTAAAGGCTTTGGTAATCTGATAGATAGAGCCACTGCCACTAGCCAGCAGTCGCTTCATAAAAAATTCCGGAGAGGTTTGCAGGAAATTCTTCCGGCTCGAGTTGCCTTCCACCACCTCGGCAGCGATTGACTCTATATAGACATCTGGCACAGTTGAGCTAGCCAGTAGAGGAGTCTCTACTTCGAGTACATCACGCTCAGAAAAAAATCGTCGGATTTTAGCGAGCGCATACGCACGCTGTTGTAGATTTTTTAGGGACGCACTTGGTTTCCAATCAACCATGAATTCACCCTTTCAAAATCTACACAGTGCTTAAGCGGTAGTGAGAATAAAAACTCTATTTGGTGACGCGGTTCTGGTATTCGGAGTTTCGCGTATCGACCCGAAGTATATCTCCAATATTTACGAATAAGGGTACCTTAACTACAGCTCCTGAACTTAGCGTCGCCGGCTTAGTGCCACCCTGCGCTGTATCACCCTTCAAGCCGGGATCGGTGTCACTCACTTCGAGCTCGACAAAATTTGGTGGAGTAACTGAGATCGGTGCTTCGTTCCACAAGACCATCATGTACTTGTCCTGCTCCTTCAGCCAGATTTTCGCATCAACGATTGCATTAACGTCGGCAGCAACTTGCTCGAAGCTGTCATCGGTCTTCATGAAATGCCAAAACTCTCCATCCTCGTACAAATACTCCATCTCCAATTCCATGACATCAGCCGCCTCGATTGACTCACCGGACTTGAAGGTGCGCTCCCAGACTCTGCCATTAACCAGATTACGCAGCTTCACGCGATCGAATGCCTGTCCCTTGCCGGGCTTAACCTTTTCAACTTCGATCATCGAGCAGGGTTCGGAGTCGATAAGGACCTTAAGCCCTGATTTAAATTCGCTGGTGGAGTAAGTCGCCATTTTTCCCTCTTAACGCTATTTGTGTACAAGCCCGTTATTTCGATTCATGGTGGTGATCTGTGCCACGAATAACTAGGTATCGAAGGCTGCAGCCTTATGTTGCTATGATGTGGCAACGGATACTAGCAAGTGCCTTTATAAAATCAAACTATGTTTCGAGTTACAAGATGACAAACCAAGCTATATCACTTATTCAATCAGATCGCGCTGAAACATGGCAGGAGATTCTATCCGATCTAATAACAGATCCGCAGGAATTATTGCGCATATTAAAACTTAATCCGGACACTAGCCCATACAGCTTGGAGGCGCTCGCTCAATTTCCTTTGAAGGCACCCAGACCCTTCGTAGAACGAATCGAAAAGGGCAGCTGGCATGACCCGCTACTACTACAGATCTGGCCCTCAGAATTCGAGGAGAACCAAGCTGATGGCTTTGTTGCAGACCCCCTCAATGAGGATGAGTTCAATCCGTTACCCGGGCTTCTACATAAGTATCGCGGGCGGGTGCTCCTAACTGCAGCGCCGCATTGCGCGATACATTGCCGCTATTGTTTCCGGCGCCATTTCGACTACCGGGCCAACTCCCCCAGCCGAGCTCAATGGGAGGAGGCATTCGCCTATATAGCTGCAGACAGCAGCATCGAGGAGGTTATCCTCAGCGGCGGTGATCCGCTGGCGCTCTCGGACAAGCAATTTCAATGGCTGCTCCAGCAATTAGCGAATATCGAAGCGCTTACCACCGTCAGGATTCATACCCGTTTGCCCATCGTGATCCCCCAGCGAGTAACCAACGAACTCGTACGTTGCCTGAGTGAAACACGGCTACGTGTCGTCATGGTCGTGCACTGCAACCATCGCCAGGAGCTAGACAGCGCAGTTACTAGTGGTTTCGACACTTTAGGCGACGTTGGCATCACAATGCTGAATCAAGCAGTTGTTTTAAAAGATGTTAACGACAATTCCGATGCACTGATCGATCTGAATAAAGCGCTTTTTCAACACAATGTACTACCCTATTACTTACACATGCCCGACCAGGTTGCCGGTACCGGGCACTTTTACGTGACCGACCAACACGCCGCCCAGTTGATAAAGACCCTGCACGCCTCACTGCCGGGATACCTGGTTCCAAGACTCGTGAGAGAGAACCCGGGGGAGCGAGGCAAAACCAGAATAGCTTAAGGACATCGCCAGAGATGGAACGTCGGCAATTACTAGCACCCTTAAACATTCGCCGAAAACTCCAGTCGACCCCCCGCCACCCGGAGACAATAGCAGCCCTAGCGCCCAGCAAGACAAACATCGGAACCCGATCGACAAGAAAGAGACCTTTGAGAAAGATGCTCTGGCGGGCCTCCATGGTCAGAGATATCTCTGCCATATGATCGACGCGTGTCTAGAACAGAGTCGCAAGCGCAATCTCACAGCGACACTCGAATTACTGCAACTCGAAAATTTCTATGAAATTCGCTGCTGAGCTGGCTTATCTGAGGCCGACCTGCTGTTGACCGATATCGCACAGCTGCTAAAGACCTCTCTCCCCAAACGCGTTCTACTTTGCCGTTGCCACAACTTCGAGTTTGCAGCGCTTCTGATTGCCGATTGCAGCGTCAACGCAAGGGTGATAACCGATAAGCTCAAACAGGTTTTACTAAGCGCAGTTTCAACCTCACTGCCACGACAACTCGAGCTCAAGTGCGACGTTGGCTTGGCCAAACTCGAACCAAATATACCTTTCTGGCCCGTTGTATTCGCCCGGGCTCGGCTCAACCTAAGCATCGCTCACCACCATAGGGAACTGCCCGCACATCTAGTCTCGATCGGCGCATAATCAAACAAGTCATGAGGCGGCTTTCTAAAGACCCGATAACCAATCGGCGTTTCATGGTCAACCTGAGCCACAACTCTCTCGTTAGCGTCCATTTTCTGCGCTGACTAGAAGGCAGACTCAGTGGAAGAAGGTCTTTAGCCTCGAAGCTCGTCTTGCAGATCAGCGAGACTGACGCGCTTATCGCACAGCATCACTTAAGCTCCTTCTGTGAGGTCATTGAAAAGCTAGGCTGTAAGCTCTCTGTGTCGACTTTTGGTTACATGCCTAAGCCGCTGCGCCACTTGTCCCTAGCAGCTGTAGCCTACGTAAAGTTAGACACAGGCCTCTCAAGGAAGGTCGATGTGATTCAAGCCAACCTGAAGTTCTTGAGCTCTTTGATAGAAGAGCTACACGAAAGAGGGATAAGTGTAATCACTCCTAGGTTGGAACAGCTTCCTATTCTGCCACTGCTATGGCAGAGCGATTGTCTGCATCCGCCATCGACCTCTATGAACTTTGAATTTATCGATACACAGACAGTAAGTTTTGGCTCTCGCTAAGCAGGCCTCATTGACAATTTGATTGGGGATGCGCGCCGGTAACTGCTATTCTTAATACTCAAAGCCATCAGATTCACCAACAGAGTGGTCGCGTTGCAAGAAGATCTCCCCCAGAATAGCTCGCCCGTCGGAACAAGCTCGGCGTCCGCGAAAAAGAATACCCAAATTTCCCGAAAGTTTGCCACGGCGGTCTGCCTGCTATTATTGCTTGCGATGTGCGTGTTCTGGTTGATCAGCAACTACAACACACAGAATATCTTACGCCAGCAGGCTGACAATCTCGGGAAACTATTAGCGCAGCAAACCGCCACACAGCTCACCGAACTAGTGCTAGCCAATGACATGATTAGCATGAATGTCATACTCGGCAACCTCGCTAGAAATTCATCCATAGGTGAAATAGCGGTAGTCAACATCGACAACGAGATCATCGCCGCCGCTAGAAGCGAATTGGAAACACCCACGACAATAATTCCCCTGCCTATACAACTCAATAGAGTTCAAGCAGACTACCAAGCGCCGATAAATGTTGCAGGCTCAACAGCAGGCTATGTGCGTCTTAGCCTCGACTTGAGCTATATCGAAACTGGAATTGTGAACAACTTTCTATTCGTTCTGGCTGCAACGTTTCTGCTGCTAATAGTTGCTGTCACACTTACCACAACTTATTTTCAATACTTGGTTAGTTTTCCCGCAAACTTACTCGCTTTTGCTATCAGTAATATTAGAAAGGGTGAGATCGAAACCTGCCCAGAGCCTAACAATCATAGTGAACTAAGCATGGCCATTCGACAATTTAATGCTACCGCCGAATTCTTAGCTCAGAACACCTTCCTAGATAACTTCGGGCATCGAAAGCCGGAGGTCGATCCGAAACAATTTACGCCCAGTTACGGCACGCAAGATGTGACTCTGCTCTCGATCAAGATGGCCAACTTCCACTACCTCGCCTCTACACTTAGCGAGAGCACTTTGGTTAACCTTCTGAACAAGTATTATTTCTTCGCTGGCAAAGTCGCTCAGCTGTACAACGGAAAAGTAACCTATTGCTCAGAAGATGAAGTTGTTATTAATTTTGCTTCCGAAAAACTAGAAGAAGAACAGGCCTTCTATGCCATCTGCTCTGGACAATTGTTTCTGCAATTGGTAGGCGATCTGAATGATATAGAGGGCGAGCAACTAGCCGCGAAATTTAAACTTGCCGTGCACAGCGGTCCTGCCGTCAGCGGTTTGTATTCACCGGTAACACAGAAAAAGAACAATCTAACCGGCAAGACATTTGATGCAACTAGAAAGATTTGTGACGAAGCGCCAAATAATTCGCTGTTGATCAGTGAGCACTGCTTCGACCATGCCGGCGCCGCAGCTCGAATCGATGCTCAGGAATATTCGGTCATCGACGATGGCGTGGAAATGAAGACCTACTTAAGCAACGACCCAATGTCGGACAACTACCTCCTAATCGAAAGACAAGCCATGCAATTGGCCACGCTGTACTCTGACTAAGTTGTAAAGATTAAGACTTGACGTTAGGAGATTGCTAAATGGATTACCCGCTACTTAATGAATACTTTACTCTAGCTGTGAATCTGGGCGTTCTTGTTGGTATTGTGTTTCTTATTGTCGAGATAAAAAAACACCGAGCTCCATAAATCAGACTCCAGAAAATCGATAGTTCCGAATGCCCTAGTATCCGTGCTAGTTGCTTAAGATAATCACGATATTTTCCAAAAATTGGGAGAGGCGGAAGCACTTTCCCAAGCCGACCAGTATCGGCTAAGTTTCGTTTTTACTATTGACATACGCAATAGAGAATTTGAATACATTCAATACGAAGGTGGCTCTCTTGATGAGGCCACCTGAAAATCTTATAAAGATTTGATCTTGATTAACCGTGCTACGAAACAAGAGCGCGTTTGGTGGAAAAAATTGGGTGTGGTATCGTCAATCCAAAGTTTGGCGAAATGATAGACGAGATATTAGCTAATTACCCTACTGATGGAACGTGGGATACACTGGGCAACCGAGATGAAGGGATTGATCTCCCTTAGATCGAATTGGCACTCAGTAACAATAATAGAAAAAGAAGCAGCTTACGCCGTTTGCTGCTTTGAACATGCCAAGGCCAAAACCTAGCCCGAACAATAGGGCTCTAGCTAACCGAATAACTTTGCGATCGACTAAACTATGCTCTCAAGCTCGCAAATACAAACATGGAAACAAGAAGGAGCTGTTATCTGCCAGCTACCTGCACAGATAGTAGATCCAGCGCTTAAGTGGCTCAATGTCAATTTTACAATAGATCAGATAGACAGCGATCATTTGGATTTTGGTAATCCTGACAAAAAATTTGAATTCCCAACGTTTATAAATCCCTTAGACGATCTAGTACTTAGTGAGCCGCTAATTTTAGCGGCGCAACAATTACTCGACACACTAGATGTGCGGCTGATTCAGGCTGATCTTTGGCCCAAAATCGGCGTGACTGACGAGAACCATGAAGCTCAGGCAAACACTGATCAGCGGATGCACATGGACTACGGCAATAATACAGTGTTGCATCCACAATGGGATACGCCGGAAGTTGTAGCTGCAGTTGTTTATTACGATAACAGTGAAGAGACTGGAGGCGAAACAGGTTATGTTACTCGTCGCGGAATAGATGATCCGGTATATAAACCACCTTATGTAAATATGCCAGGCCAAGCGGCGAATCCTTTTTTCAATGACCGAGCAACTGTGGAAAATTGGTTTAAAGAAAACGACCCCAATGTTTATGAACTCAGACAACAGCTTTACGAGCGAGAACAATTGGTGCAGTTTAAGCCTGGTACCATTTTATTTTACCGTCACGACTTGTGGCACCGAGGCCGTCCGCTTGCAGCGGGCAAACTACGGCGAGTACACAACCTGGCTTGGAAACGTGCCGATGCTCGAGGCGTTTGTAATTGGAACGAGGGGTTTGCACGAGAAAGCTACTACGGAAATGTTGAGTCACTAATCGGGCGTAGTACGCCATTGCAGCGCAGTGTTTTGGATTTTCCTTTGCCTGGAGATAAATATTGGAGCCTAGAAAGGCTAAGGAATGTAGAGGCGCGTTTTGCCACTTACGGATTTGACGCGTCAGTATATCTTGAAAAATTGAAAACCAAGCCAAGCTGATGAACTGATTATTTCTGCGCTTGGTAAAATCAATGCAGTAACCGACTAAAACTACAGGAGCGACTCATGACCACGAAGCTAGCACTATCTAAATTCTTCCCCCTCTCACTAGTATTGTTAATTGGCGTTCTTAGCTCCCAACTGTTCGCTCAAAGCGCGAATGAACAATCACCAGTTGATGGGGTTAGCTTTCGTTTTATCGAAAGCAATGGAATTACCATGCGCATCGCCGAGATGGGCGATTACGGTCCATTGCTTTTACTGGCACATGGCTGGCCAGAATCTTGGTATTCCTGGCGACATCAGATTGTATCTCTAGCCAATGCCGGCTATCGAGTCGTAGCCCCTGACATGCGAGGCTTTGGTGAATCTCAGGCCCCACCCAATGTTGACGACTACGATGTGATGCACACATCCGCCGACTTGGTCGGAATCTTAGATGCGCTGGGGGAGGAAACTGCTGTTTTGGTGGGCCATGATTGGGGAGCTATCGTCGCCTGGCAAACAGTACTGCTAAACCCAACACGATTCACGGCACTGATTAACATGAGCGTCCCTTACCGCGGTCGACCGGCACAATCGCCCATGGAGCGTATGACACAATCCGCCGGTGATAATTTCCACTATATTGTCTATCACAATGAGCCAGGTGGCGTAGCGGAAGCGGAGTACGATGCTAATCCACGAGGCCTAATTAGCCATGTGTATTTGGGTATAGCAGCAAACTCCGAAACGCTACCCCCCAAGGTGACTGATCCGTTACGATCTGCTGGGGGCTGGATAGATCGACTCGGCGCACCTATTCGTTTGCCAGATTGGTTAACCGAGAACAACTTAGATTACATTGTATCCCAGTTTGAAAAGGCGGGGTTTCGCGGTGGTGTAAATTACTATCGAAACTTTCACCGCAATTGGGAGATCACTGAACACCTCAGCGACAAGAAGATCAACATACCCACTCTATTTATTGCGGGCGAAGAGGATTTTGTGATCGGTGGCGCCACTAAGGAGCAACTGACTGCGTCGATGAGTCAAGTAGTCGTAGATCTTCGCGATGTAGTTCTTATTCCAGATACTGGTCATTGGGTTCAACAAGAAGCCCCTCTAGCGACAACTGCAGCGATGCTGGAATTTTTGGATAGCCTTTAGGGAAGTGACGCTAGATGATTCCCGTGGGTTCATGTCCTCACCCGAAAAGGAAGGCGCAATCGCCTCCCAGTGTTAATAGCAAGAATGCCTGCATCACTTCATTCTAGTAGCCCTGCGCTTCTAGCCTTAGGGAGGCTGCTTGATTCTGAACCCAAATTGCGACATTTGAATGAGGAATCAAGCCTTTTTGATCGGCATTGTAGTCGAGCCCGGCGAGTACCTTAGCGTAAGGCCCAAATCCATGCACACGGAACGGCACAACTATTGGCGTGAGTGACTGAGCAGTCGCCTCTTTCAAATACCCGCGAATCAATTCTTCTGCTCCCTCACGTTTCTCTTCCCAATCTTCGCGTAGAGTAAAAACCTGTACATCGCTCACATTCAGTTCTCGCTTAACTAGTTCTGTACGATCACTGATCTCTGAAATCCATCGAGTGTTCTCGTCGTCGTCAGCAGGGCCGTGCGCAATTATTACCACCACTTCGGAAGCTGGAGTAGAGCTCAGACCGCGAACTCGGGTAAGCAGAACTTCATCCATTTCTTCCGCCTCTGACAGACCTTCCCGACTTAGATGAAATTGAATCTCTGAATCAATCTTCCAGAATCCCATAGGCATAGATGAGTGGTCCATTGCAGAATGCTCTGTAGGTTTCATAGGCGCGCCACTTTCTATACCTAGTATTTGCGCTGTTCGTTGCAGCCAACTTTCTCCTGAGATGAACAGTCGGACCACTCCTACATGCTCTACCCCTTGTACCTCCAGTTTTCTTACTCCTCTTTCAATGCTCCCTGCGTCTGCCATACCGAAGGCAATTTCTACTGGATACAGAGACCGAAGGTGCTCCAAGGAATCTTCTACCCCACTATTCCAATCATCTGTTCCTCCGTGCGCCATTACTAGCACACCAAATTTTTCAGGTATTTCATCTTTAATTTGAGCCATTGGCTCATTTACTTCTACGAACGCACAAGCTGTAACCAAACTTAATAATGCAAAACCAAGACATCGTAAAAAGCGCACCGCAATATTATTTGCAATCATAATTTTCTTACCTAAATTAACTTGTCAAATTAAAATTCGTAACTAAGCGCCAGCCTTAAGTTACGACCTGGCTGAAAAGCTCGTTCAATGGCGCTTGTATTAGCCTCTGGGAGACCTCTAAGATTTGTCCAGCGCGCGTATTCCTCATCGAAAAGATTGAACGCACCAACGCGCAAGGTCGCAGAATCATTGATGTTGTAATACGCGATCAAGTCAGTAGTTGCATAGCTTTCTGCAGTAATGACAGTAGTGCTCGACACACGATCTTTCTCGTCAGCAGCCGTAACGAGCAATTCTCCACCCCACACTCGAGCAGGGTTCTCATAGCGCAATCCAACAACAGCAGTAAGTGGATCTACCGAATCCAGAGGCGTATCAACGGCTTCATTGTCACCTTTGATGTACGCTAACGATGCACGTAGCTGCCAGCGGTCCGATAGATAGAA
>JAPKAI010000117.1 GCA_028825335.1 Gammaproteobacteria bacterium
TACTATGTTTCAGCTTAATAAAAAGACTATCCGTCAATCGCTGACTATTCTGTGCATAGCCGGCTTCCTGTTGAATATTCAGGCCAGCTACGCCTGTGCCATGATGCCGGACATGGAGCAGGAGCAGACTAGTTGCTGCTGTGACCCTAGCCACCGCTTGGACGACATGGCTGGAATGCATGAGAATCACTCTGTGCTAGGCGAGACAGACCATTCTGCACAGGGGCCAGAATGTAACGACCCGCAGATGGGCTGCCGTATCGTCGAGGTGTCCGTCGGTATCAATGATCCTACCGGTGATGACGACGCTGCAGTCCCACAATCTAAATCTGCTCAGAAAAAATTGCCACAGCAACAGGACAACAAATCCCCTGCCGTGGCAACTTATGATCTGGCGAAACCCTTCAATCTGTGCAGGGTCGCACCCCGCGTAGAACAGCCCGAATTCCACCCTCCTTACATCACCCCTCCACTGTACAAATCCACCGAACGCTACCGTATTTAAATCACTCCTAATTATTCACTAGTCTGCGCGCTTTCCTTTCGAAGGCAGTGCAATCGTGTTTGTTATTAGGAGTATTGTTATGTGTTCTGTTGACAGAGTCTGCTCGCGCCGAACTCGCCTGAATATCTTTTTCTACTTGTCATTATTCTCGGTTGCTGGAGTTTCTTTTCACGCGACTGCGCAATCAACTATCGCGCCAACGGATATTGAATCCCTGATCGAGAGTATTCTTATTAATAACGCTGGGCTTGAATCTCAGCAACTTCGCGTGGCTGCGAGAGAAGAATTGATAGCAAGCGCCAGAGCATTGGACGATCCTCGAATCAGCTATGCGATTGCTCCCAATTCCATCGGTGACAGCATTCCAAGTAAATTCGGCGACGCGCTGCGTGTTCGTCAAAACATTCAGTTGAGCCAGACCATCCCGTGGCCAGGCAAGCGCTCGCTGCGGTCCGAGAAGATGGCGGCCAACACCGAGGTGGCACAGCAGACTTACGAGGTAACGCGACTTTACCTGATTACGCAGGCTCGATTGCTCTGGGCACAGTGGTGGTATGTGAACGACGCCTTAGTTACCAACCTTGAACACCAACGGCTTGCCATGGAACTCACACAGGTGGCCGAGACGCGGTATGGCAATGGCATCGGCCTACAGCAGGACGTATTGAAAGTAGAGACTCATGCGATTCAACTACGGCACCAGCATCTAGTAATTGAACAGGAGCAGCGCCGGCTTCAGGCTCATATCAATCATCTTCTTAACCGGCGAGCCCGCGCTGCAATCCCAGACCCCTCCGGGGCATTACTAATGCCTGATCTCCCGACTCAGGTCGTTCTCGAAGGCTGGCTTATGGGCCGCCACCCGGAACTCAAAGAACTGCAGGCTGAGTCTAACGTCGCCATGCTGAACCAGCGCCTGACGGAGAAAGATGACTACCCTGATATGCAGTTCAACGTTGGCTATAACGAATTGTGGAATGCGAGCGCACTACGCCTACAAGTTGGTGTAAGTCTGAATATTCCTCTGGACTTCGGCAAGCGCTCTGCGCGCAAGAATTCAGCACAGTTTGAGTACCATAGCGTGCAGATGGCGTTGCAGAACAAACGCAGCGAACTTCTGTCGTCACTGGAGGCCGCTCTCTCTGAATTCGAAGAGTCAGCCCATGGCATAGTTCTGATTGAAACCGAATTATTACCGAGTGCCGAGCAAACAGTGAACGCCACACTGGCGAACTATGAAAGCGGTGGTGGTAATTTCTTCGAGCTGATCGATGCCCAGGAACAGTTGCTAGATATGCATCTGCTGCTATCAAATTCCATGGCTGAACAATATATGGCGCTGGCTGACCTGAACCAATTGACTGGCGGGCAACTGTGGACGCAAGGAGAAAATCAATGAACTCTAAATTTATCGTAACGAGTGTAAGTATTCTGAGCGTAATGCTGATTGGCGGGTGGTGGCTATACCAATCCAGTGATGACATACAGAGCGTGTCTGGTATGAATGATATGAGCGTTATGTCTTCTTCGTCTACGCCGGACTCAGGTGAGCGCAGACCTCTGTACTGGGTCGCCCCGATGGATCCCAACTACCGGCGCGATGAACCGGGTCTCTCCCCCATGGGAATGCCTTTGATACCAGTGTACGAATCTGGAGATACTATTACAGTCGCGTCATCCATTCAGCAAAATCTAGGCGTGCGTACAACCTTAGTAATCAGGGAAGACTTCTCGCCGATCATTAACGCTGTTGGCTCCATTGGCTGGGATGAATCCAGCATTCAGATGTTACACACGCGCGCCGAAGGCTGGCTGGAAGCGTTCAATCTGGCCAGCGTCGGCGATACGGTAAAAGCAGGAGATATACTCTATGAACTCTTTGCGCCGAATCTGGTAAGCGTGCAGAGAGAATATCTAACGACTCGAGATTCCGGCAATAGAACACTAACAGCGATCGCTAGAGACAGACTATTCGCGCTTGGTTTCACTCTGGATCAGGTTGAGGAGCTGGACAGCAGTTCACAGGTGAGTAACCGCCTGATCGTTCGGGCTGAGCGTGATGCCACGGTTACACATATTGGCGTACGGCAAGGTAATTACGTTGAGCCGAAGACTCCCTTGGCTACTCTGGCTTCATTAGACAGCATATGGGTAGAGACCGAGGTGTTCGAGTCCAAGTCCAGCTGGATAGAACCAGAGCTCCCTGTCTCGGTTTCGTTTCCGGCGTTTCCTGGAGAAACGTGGACAACAAAGATTGCCACTATCTACCCCAACTTGGATTCGACAACTCGAAGTCTGCGGCTACGCCTGATAGTAGACAACGCTGATCATCGCCTGCGTCCAAATATGTTTGCGAGTGTGCTGATTTCTGCGAAACCAAAACCCAATGTGTTAACCGTTCCCCGTGAAGCCGTGATTCGAGCCGGTGCTGGCGAGCGAGTCATCGTCGCTCTGGGCGAGGGAAGATTCCGGCCACAAGTGGTACACACTGGAATAGTCAGCAGTGGCCGCATCGAAATCATAAGTGGGGTTAGCGCAGGGGATACTGTCGTCACTTCCGGACAATTCTTACTGGATTCTGAAGCCAATGGCGAACAGGCATTCGCTCGACTTTCGGAGGCAGGCACGGATAACCTCAGCTCAACTGTAGCCGCCAATGCAAACAACACTGGAACGGCAGAAACTACCTACAGCAGCGTTGGCGTCATTCGCCAGATCGTGACAGGCGCCACCATAACAATCGCTCATGAACCAGTCGCCGATCTCGGCTGGCCGGCCATGACCATGGCATTTCAAATTCCCGCGCAGATGGATATTGGCAACCTGGCGGTCGATGATGCTGTGCAGTTTGAATTCTTAACCACACCACAGGGGAGCTACCAACTTGTAATAATCTCCAATCAGGAACAAGCACAATGATCGCCTGGATAATAAAAAAATCGATCGAGCAGCGAGGCTTGGTTCTTGTTGCTGCACTACTGCTTGGAATTATCGGATTGCAGAATTTCCGAACCATGCCTGTGGACGCGATTCCTGACCTGTCGGACGTGCAAGTTATCATTCGCACGCCGTTTCCGGGCCAGGCCCCGCAGGTAGTCGAGGATCAAATTACCTATCCTCTGACCACAGCCATGCTCTCGGTTCCTGGCGCAGAAACCGTGCGCGGTTATTCATTCTTTGGCGATTCATTTGTCTACATCATCTTCGAGGACGGCACCGATCAGTACTGGGCACGCAGTCGAGTACTCGAGTACTTGAGCCAAGTGTCTGCCACACTGCCATCGAATGTCACTCCCGCTCTGGGGCCAGATGCCACAGGTGTCGGCTGGGTCTTCGAATACGCTCTAGTAGATCGCAGCGGCCAACATGACATTAGTGAACTGCGCGCAATTCAGGACTGGTTCCTGAAGTTTGAATTACAGACGGTGCAGGGCGTGTCCGAAGTGGCAACTATTGGGGGCATGGTAAAGCAGTACCAGGTGGAGATAGATCCCGATCAGCTTAGCGCGCTGGGCTTGAGCCTCCTGCAGATTAAAGATGCTATTCAGCGCGGCAATAGCGAAGTCGGCGGCTCAGTGATCGAAATGGCGGAGACTGAGTTTATGGTGCGCGCCACTGGTTACATCAAGGGTATTGATGACCTATCCCAGATCCCATTGAAAATGAATGCGCGCGGCGTACCGGTGTTGTTAGGCGATGTGGCCGAGATTAAACTCGGGCCGCAACTTAGGCGCGGCGTCGCCGATCTCAATGGCGAAGGCGAAGTGGTCGGCGGTGTTGTGATCATGCGCAATGGAGAGAACCCTGGCACCACGATCGAGGCGGTTAAGGCTCGACTGGAGCAACTCCAATCGGGACTGCCTTCGGGTGTCGAAGTAGTTACCACCTATGACCGATCGCAATTGATCGATAGTGCTGTCGAGAACCTCTACTCCAAGTTAATCGAGGAGTTCCTCATCGTTGGCGCGGTGTGCCTGATTTTCCTGTTTCACTTGCGCTCTTCATTGGTAGTGATTCTGATGTTGCCACTAGGCATCCTCGGCGCCATGCTGGCAATGCGCGCGCAAGGTCTTAATGCAAACATCATGTCTCTAGGAGGCATTGCAATAGCTATTGGGGCAATGGTAGATGGCGCTATCGTGATGATAGAAAATGTTCACAAGCATCTGGAGCGAAACCAATCGGTGAGCGGAAAGCAGCGCTGGCAATTAATCTTAAAAGCATCGTCCCAGGTGGGACCTCCACTATTCTTCTCTCTGCTTATTATCACTCTCAGCTTTCTGCCGGTGTTCACTCTCGAGGCACAGGAAGGCAGGATGTTTGCACCGCTCGCCTTTACCAAGACTTGGGCTATGGCAGCTGCGGCTCTGCTTTCAATTACCTTGATACCTGTATTGATGGGGTTTCTGATTCGCGGACGAATAGTTGCCGAGCAGCGCAATCCGCTCAATCGCTTACTCACCTGGTGTTACCGACCGGTGATTCGCGCTGCCACTAAACTGCCCTGGTTGGTGATAGCTATTTCTATGCTGCTGATGGGATCAGCAATATGGCCGCTGTCACAACTGGGTTCGGAGTTCATGCCACCGCTAGATGAAGGTGACTGGATGTATATGCCGACTATGCGCCCGGGGTTGCCTATAGGGGAAGCCTCGCAGTTACTACAACAGACTGATCGCCTCATCAAAACCATACCGGAAGTGGAGAGTGTATTCGGCAAGATCGGGCGGGCGGAAACAGCCACGGACCCTGCCCCGCTCACCATGATCGAGACGCTGATTCGTTTCAAACCGGAATCTGAATGGCGCGAGGGCATGACGATTGAATCGATTCGCAACGAAATTCAACAGACTGTGCAATTACCAGGCGTGACCAATGTTTGGGTTATGCCCATAAAAACACGAATCGACATGTTGGCCACCGGCATCAAGACTCCAGTTGGTATTAAAATCGGTGGGGCGGATCTGTCTGTGGTTCAGGCTCTGGGAAGAGAGCTGGAATCCTTGCTAGGCGATTTCCCCGGCACTGCCAGTGTGTATGCCGAGCGAGTGGTTGGTGGTCGCTATGTCGTAGTAGACATAGACCGGTCAAAATCCGCGCGGTTGGGACTCAATATCGACGATGTACAAGCCGTCGTATCGTCCGCGATCGGCGGCATGAATGTCTCGGAGACCATCGAAGGTTTGGAACGATTTCCAATCAATCTACGTTACCCTTCTCGAGTGCGCGACTCTCTGGAAAATATCCGCGACTTGCCAGTGATAACAGCACAGGGTGCGCGCATTCCACTCAGTGATATTGCGTCCATCAGCGTCGAGGATGGCCCCCCGATGATCAAGAGTGAGAACGCCAGACCCACTGGGTGGGTATATGTGGATCTCGCTGACATTGATGTGGGCACCTATGTAGCCTCGGCACAGGCTTATCTACGAGACAAACTGGAGCTGCCGGCAGGATACACAATTGCGTGGTCTGGCCAGTACGAGTATATGGAACGTGCTATCGAACGATTAAAGATCATAGTGCCATTCACAATACTGATTATCACCTTCCTACTCTACTTAGCATTCAATCGCGTGGGCGAAGTTTTGATTGTGCTGGCGACCCTACCAATGTCTATTGCCGGTAGCAGCTGGTTATTGTGGTACCTGGACTTCGACCTGTCCGTAGCGGTCGCTGTCGGCCTGATCGCTCTGGCCGGAGTGGCTGTAGAAATCGGTGTCATTATGTTGGTGTATTTGAACCAATATAAAGATGCCTATCTAGATCAGGCTCGAACCAGCGGCGGTATCACACAGGAAGGATTGCGCACTGCCATTAGCGACGGAGCCCTACAACGATTACGACCCATTGTAATGACAATGGCTGCGATTACTGCCGGCCTGTTCCCTATTATGTTTGGTCAAGGCACTGGGTCTGAGGTGATGCAGCGCATTGCAGCACCGATGATTGGGGGAATGGTTAGTACGTTGCTTTTAACTTTGCTCGTGCTTCCGGCGACCTATTTAATATGGCAGCGGG
>JAPKAI010000118.1 GCA_028825335.1 Gammaproteobacteria bacterium
TGGTGCACCCGACACGATTCGAACGTGTGACCCCCTAGTTCGTAGCCAGGTACTCTATCCAGCTGAGCTACGGGTGCGTATTTCTTTAACTTCTCTTTCCAACACCATCTGCCTAAGCTCCAGTGCGCGAGAGGGCGGTATTATAGCGAAATGAGTGACTTTTCATAGACATAAATCACTCTTGTTGCCCCCTGCGTGTTTTCTCAGCGGATGAGCTGTAATACCATGGGTATTATGAGCAAAATCAATACAACAAATGCCCCAATCCACAGATTGCGTACTCTCAGCTGCGCCCTCCTACTAATTCTCCCCCCTTCAGTCCTTGCCGACTACGAGGACGGAGTGAATGCCGCATTCAAAGGCGACTTCGAAACCGCCTTGCATGAATTCACAATGGCAGCTGAAGAAGGGCTCGATCTGGCGCAATACAATCTAGCCATTCTGTATTTTACCGGTCAGGGTGTAGAGCAGGATGCGGCTGAGGCCTTTCGCTGGACTGAATTAGCCGCTCTGCAAGGGCATGTGGCGGCACAATTTAATCTCGGCAGCCTGTATTACGCAGGTGATGGTGTAAAGGCTGACGTTGATAAAGCCGTTGAGATGTTTGAGGGAGCTGCGCGGGCGGGACATGCTAATGCCGCCCTGATACTTGCCAATATGTATGCCGATGGAGAAATCACTTCTGATGAAGAACCTAGTCTATATGCTCAACTCTCCAACTATATATCTACGCTCTTTTCAGACGAACAGGCTAGAACCGATTTAGTGCTCGCCCATGTCTGGGCCAACGTCGCGATCGCCAATGAGAATAGCGAGGCGGATGCCTTGCTTATGGATCTTGAGGGGCGCATGAGTGCAAAACAGTTGAGTCAGGCGCGTCGGCAATTTGCGCAATGGCAGATCCAATAATTCACATTAACTTGAAAATTTTTATATTTAAAATTCAAAGACTTAACAGACATACTTAATAAAGATTGAAACTAGTTATTCCCCTTTTTCTTGCCAAAATCGTTAAATACCGTGACCTGAGAGGCAATGGAAGCACCGCAGCTGGCCCGTTAAAATATCTGTAAATTCGAATCGACAAGGGGTTTACAGATGCCTGCCGTTGGTCCCCTACTCAGCAAATACCGCAAGCAAAGACAGAGCAAAACACTGAACCCAATTATAGTCCTGAGGCAAGGCGCTCAACCACAAAGCTCACACTCGAATCCATGGCTTCCAGAAGAGGCCCTGGATAGACACCAATTGCGACAACAGCAATCGCCAAGGGCATTATCGTCAGCATTTCTCTTGTGTTGAGGTCGGTCATTTTTTTGGCTACTTCAGTGCGCGCCTCCCCAAAAGCTACTCGCTGCAGCATCCACAGCATATAGGCAGCCCCCAACACGATGCCGCCCATGGCCATAACGACGAAGATGAAATTCTCGTAAGAAACGCCGACCAGAATCAGGAATTCTCCGATAAAGTTAGATGTTGTTGGCAGACCGAAAGAAGCGACAGCGAACAGACTCAGAATGGCCACGAAGCGTGGCATGCGTTGCTGTAGTCCACCGTAGTCTGCAATAGACCGACTGTGTGTTCGGTCGTAAAGTTGCCCAACTATAAGAAACATTGCGCCGGTGGTGAGACCGTGAGTCACCATTTGCAGGATTGCACCTTCAACACCCTCGTTGTTAAACGAGAAAATGCCCAGTGTTACAAAACCCATATGTGATACCGAGGAATACGCCACTAGCCTCTTTAGGTCTTCCTGTGCCAGCGCCATATAGCCACCGTAAAGAATTGCCACGACTGACATCCACAACACAGCCGGTGCAAAGCTATGTGACATCTCAGGGAAGATGGGTAGACAAAAACGGATGAAGCCATAGCCGCCCATTTTAAGAAGTACGCCTGCTAACAATACGCTGCCTGCTGTTGGTGCCTCGGAGTGTGCGTCGGGAAGCCAGGTGTGAAAAGGAAGCATCGGTAACTTGATCGCGAAGCCCAAAAACAGCGCAAGGAATATCCAGAATTCCGAATCTGGCGTGTAATCGTGTCCTGCTAGGGCTTGAATATCAAACGTGCCAGCCTGCAGCGAAAGCCCCAATATCCCCATGAGCAACAACAAACTACCAGTCAGACTGTAGATAACGTACTTTAATCCTGCCGCCACTCGATTCGGGCCACCCCACAGCACGATCATAAAATACATGGGAATCATTGTGACTTCCCACATCATGAAGAAAAGAAAAGCGTCTAAGGCGGTAAAAACAACCAGCATTGCGCCCTCTACGAGGAGGATCAGCATCATGAATGCTTTCAATCGGGTCGTGATTGATTCCCAAGAGCTCAGAACACAAAGCGGAGGGAGAAAAGTCGTTAGTATTACCAGCAGAAGACTGATGCCATCGACACCTACAGCATATTCAATACCAAAGGTCGGCATCCATTCCACGCGCTCAACGAATTGCAGGCCCTTTTCAGCATTGTCGAAACTCACCCACAATTGCAGGGCTAGCGCGGCATTTATGAGCGTCGCAGCAAGAGTCGTTGAGAGCACCCACTTTCGATCGTGCATAAATAATAGAACCACCATGCCAATAAATGGCACAAGGATCATCCAGGTCAACATATGGTCTGCAAATAGTGAACTCATATCGAAATTTACCTCACGATCCAGTAGAAAAACCCAAGTGCTGCAATCAGCCAGAAAACTACTACCAACAAATTGTGTTGCAGCGTGTGTGGCTCATAACTTTGAGCCGCGCGTCCTGAAGCATCGACACCTTTGCCTATACCATCAACCGTTCTTGAAATACCCGCTGTATCAACAAATTTGCCAAGCCAGCGGGCTATGCTGACACTGCCGCTGCCTACCGAATTGACTCGATCGTCAACGGCAGTATCAAGATAACCTAAGCGATGAGCTATGCCGATACTGGCAGAGCCAAGTTTGATGACGAATTTATCAATGATGCCCTGATCTATTCTTCTCCACATCCAATCAGCGAATCTTATTGTTGGCCGTATCAGGAAGACATCGTAGACCTCATCGAAATAACCTTTGTTCAGGAAAAATACATAGAGTTTTTTCCGCCACCTCGGTGTTTCTAATGTCTTAGGGCGCAGGAATCCCAAATATGCGACAAGCCAACCAGCTACAGCAGCAAGCAACGGAACTAATATCCAAGCAGATAGCTCCGTGCTTGGCTGCATTGGCAAGCCACCCACAGCTGGAGATAGGAAACCAGCAAACCAACGCCATATAACAACTAACACGACGACCATTACCGAAGCTATGACAATGACAGCAGACACATGTTTCGCTGAAAAAGGTGTAGCTATGACAGTCGGCTCACCATCTTTTGCTCCAGGAGGACTACGATGAAAAACTATAGTCATGCTTTTGAAAAGGTAAATGGCGGTAAAAAAGATGGTAGCGAGGCCAATGATCCACAAGGCGACGTTCGCAGCTGAGAAACTTTGCGAAAGCCACAAATAACCATAGGGTCCTGAGAATATTACTAGTGCTGGAATGACAGACAAAATTAACGCGCCAATAAAGAGCCCGCCCATTGCGCGTGCTGGTTTCTCGTCTTTCTCTTCAACATGACGATGAGTAGCCGCAAGCACATTGCCTGTCGACAAAAACAAAAACGCCTTGAAGAAGCCGTGCGCTATCAAGTGAAATATAGCAGCAACAAAAGCACCCACACCACAAAGCATTGTCATGAATCCGAGCTGGCTAATTGTCGAGTAGGCGAGTGTACGTTTGACATCGGTCTGTGTCGACGACACCAGTGCTGCAAAAAGCGCGGTAACTCCACCTACCGTAGCAATTACCATCATAGCCGTTGGAGAGAGCACGAGGACTGGACTTAGTCTAACCAGTAAAAATGGTCCGGCGTTCACCATAGTTGCAGCGTGAATCAATGCTGAAACCGGCGTTGGGGCTTCCATCGCGAACGGTAGCCACACATGTGCGGGCATTTGCGCAGACTTTCCAACTGCGCCACAAAACAGACAAAGAGTAAGCAGCGTAATGGACAGCGTCGGAATGTCGGCGCCTGATTTCGCAATTGCTAATATCTGGGGTATATCGAGCGTGTCGAACGTGAGAAAAGTGAGGATAACGCCTATTGCCAGTCCGACGTCGGCAACCGAGTTCACCAGAAAAACCTTTGTTGCAGCTCGTGCTGCGGAGGGCCGTTCTGCGTAATGTGAAATCAGAAGATAAGAGCACAGGCCCATCAGCTCCCAAAAGATGAAGGTCAAAAGCAGGTTACTGCTCATTACCAAGAGCGTCATTGCAGCGGTAAAAAGTGCAGTCAGGGCAAAAAATCGACTATGTCGAAGATCACCAATCATGTAACGGGAGGCATAGACCTGAACTATCGTGCTAACCCCGGTTACTAACAGCAAAATCAATACGGTGAGTTGGTCAATATAAAAACCAAGGTCCACAGTTAGCTTACCAACATCTAGAAATTTATAGAGCTGTACTTGAATGGGTCCGTTAGCGGAAACATTCAAGAAGGCAACGATGGACACTAGGAATGAAAGCGCAACAGCCGGTATGACAAGGCGGTGCCCTTTCCCTTGCAGGCGCTCCCCAAACAGAACCAGCACTAGCGATGCTGTTAGCGGAAGAAGTGGAATCAGCGTATAAATCGACATGGTTTCTTAAACGCCTCCATTAGTTATGGATTCAATCAAGAACTGAAAAATCGTATCGCTCATTAAGCCTAAAGCAATCATCGAGATCGAAATCGCACCGAGACTAATACGCAGAGCATTTGACACGACAAGCGGTTCAGATGGAGTCTGCTGGGGCTGATGAAACCAACAAGAGAATATTTTAAGGAAATAAGCCAAGGTCAAGAGAGTTGATGCCAGCACGGCAAATGCAGCAAAGTAGTGTTGCGCCTCTAGTGCACCTAGAATGATATTCCATTTACCAAAGAACCCACCAGTGGGAGGAAGCCCTACCATCGCAACGGCAGCCACGACCAATGCGCCAGTCAGCCAAGGCGATTGGCGCCCCACTCCCCGTAAATCTTCGAGTGTGTGTGCACTATGATAATAAACTAAAGCACCTGCAATCATGAACAGCGATGCCTGCATGACCGCATCATTGATCAAGTAGAACATACCCCCTGCAAAACCTGTGGTATTGCCAAGACTTACGCCTATAAGAATCAATCCGATATGGCTGATCCCGCCATAAGCAAACATACGTTTGAGATTTGTTTGTATCAAGGCAAGAGCACCACCGATCAGGGCGGCGATCACCCCTATTTCTTCGAGCAACACCAGGACGGGAACGTGACTAACTTCAACTCCCTGGGCGATAAGCGAATACTCGATACGTATCCAGGCAACGAGAGAGACTTTGGTCACTGTGGACGCCAGCAAAGGTGCAATCGATGACGGCGCATTTGCATAGGCATCGGGCAACCAGCTGTGAAGCGGTATCAGTGCCATCTTGATCGACAGGCCGAGAAAAATATAGATCAGCCCGCCGGCTACTGCTGTCGACGTCATTAGTTCAGGGAGGCGTATTGCCAGATCCGCCATGTTGAGCGTTCCAGTTGCAACATACAGATGAGCTAGACCAAGTAAATAGAGAGTTGCGCCAAATGAACCGAGAAGCAAGTAGCGAAATGCGTAAACCAACGCCTTTCCTCCAGCGGCACCAACAAGCGCGTATCCGGTTAGCGCAACCACTTCCAAGAACACGAAAACATTAAACAGATCAGCAGCGAAAATTATGCCGACCAAACCTGACACCATAATCAGAATCAATGTGTAGTAGGGAATACTCTTTGCGAGTGTGTTTGTTGCATCCAAACGGCCATATATCTGTGTGATCACAGACACGAGACTGATAATCAAAACTACAATCGCTGCGATTGAATCATTAAGCCAAGCAATTCCAATTGGAGCAGCCCATCCGCCAAATGCATATTCAATGGGGCCCTGAGCCAAAACAACCCGCAGATTGGCAATGGACAACAGGAGCATTATTCCGAATGCGCCCAGCGTAAGGTTCGGACACCATGACGGTCGATTAGCCGTGAGCAAGGGCATAGATACACCCATTACAAACGGTACTATAAAAAGTAGAACGGGCAGATTACTGCTCATTTAAGCTGCTCCAATATTACATCTTCATCGAGGCTGCCAAATCTCCGGTAGATTGCTGAAACAAGCGCGAGGGAAACACCCAGTGTTGCGATCTGAACGACAATGGCCGTGACAGTTAATGCGTGGGGCAGCGGGTTAGCGTAGAGCATCGGATCCACTAAACCTGAATTAGCTAAAATAATAGGTACTGTTGCACCATCCTTGGCGCTGAACGCGACCAAGAAAAAGATGACGCTGGTTTGAACGATATACAGACCAATAAGTTTTTTCACCAAGTTCGGGTGCGCCGCCATTATGTAGATGCCCCACAAAAACA
>JAPKAI010000119.1 GCA_028825335.1 Gammaproteobacteria bacterium
CGATAACGGTGCCATCTTCATAGAAGACGAATCCGGCGCGAGTCATGTCAGTTACCGCCGTGCCTTCGCCCGGATCCTTATGGTAGTGCATGTTCACTGTGATGAATGGATCTTCTGGCATAAGTACGCCCCAGCCTTCGGGATAGGTAAACGGGCCGCGACCGGGAACGCCAACACCCATATGGCTAGATACTATGTGATGGACCCAGGGTCCACCGGGAGCGAGTTCGGCCTTGGAGACCCACTTCGGCTGAGTGTGTGCACCTTCGGGAACAGGCATCTGCACCGTGGGTTGCCAATCGAGCACGTCATCTTTTACATAAACTGGTTTATCGAATTGCACGACTAAATCTGGATCGCCAATCCACCACCCAGACTCGGGTAAGACAGTTCCGCCTGCCTCGGCAATTTGGCCTGATTGGTCGGCAGCATCAGCAGGGCTGCCCTCTACAGCACCGCCATCTACCCATGCTACAAGCGTGGCTAGCTCATTGTCTTCAATATAGCGTTCATCTTTGAACTCGCCGCGATGACGCTCGTGAGCACCCCAAGGCGGCATGTATCCAGTGATGAGCGCGTTCTTGATCATCGGCGCCCAGAGCTTGGCCTGGTCGTAATCGATGAGAGACATCGGTGCGGTTATACCGCCGACCTTGGGGCCATCAGGCTGGTGGCAGGCGACGCAGTTCTTCTGGAACAAAGGAAGCGCATCGGCATAGAACGTGGGAGCTGAATCCTGCGCAGTTACTGCCCCGGACAGCAGTAGAGAGCTGAATCCTGTTAGTAGGGCAGATGTGGGTAGTGCTTTTAGGAATAGGGAGCGAGTTGTGAGTTTCATTACGGGCTCTTCTTAGTAATATGAATCTTAGAGACTAATCGCAAATATCAAAAATGTCTAACAAATATGGGCTTGGGCGCCGCAGTGCATACTGCCATTTACCTCTAAATTGCCTGATTCAGCGCTTTGGCTCAGCTCTTAATCTCGCTATCCGGCGATCTGGAATCTCTCAAAACGGTTGTAGCTGATTTTCAGAACTAGGGTATTCAACATTCGGAAGTCAGTTCCTACGATGTGGACTTGGATGGAGATAGTCATTATTCTAATTAGAATCAAGAATATCGATGGTAAAATCATGGAAGCTTTTACATGAAAATAATCAAATTTGGCGGTCTCGGGCTAGTCGTGTTAATTGTCTTTACCTTGATTTCACTTCGGGTTTTTGGCTTGGAACCGAATGATCAATGGCCAGGGCTATGGTTAAGTGGCGAAGTCAATCAAGAGCCAATTGAGGATTGGTCTTTTACGAATGAGTTTGGTGAAATTTACGTGCAAACCAACACCCGCTATGGAGTTCCCCATTCCATTACGGCCTATTGCACAACCTATGATGGGAGGTTCTATTTGTTCTCCGCATACTATCAAGGCGGAGACTTTCCTGATGATCGAGGTTGGAATCGCAATGTAATGCGGGATAGTCGGGTGCGGCTGAAACTTGGTGATCGTCTTTACGATCAAGAGTTGAGCTATGTGTCAGACATGGTAGTTAAAGAGCCCGTGGTTCAGAGCTTTATTGATAAGTATCCGCAGTGGAATAGCCCTGGAATCGAAAACGTCTACGTCTTTCTGGTGGAAAACCCAGTCTAGAGTCAGATAGTCTTTGCCAATTTTTATTATTGGTGTGCTATCTCCAATCCGCTGCCAACCTCCCCTGCTATTTAACCCTTCTTGCCTAATGCGAAATTTGTGAAAAGGCCTAGTCAAGATCATTTCCTGTGTGGAAGACCCGGCAGTGATTGGGAAAATTCTAAAGCATCTTAAAGTGAAGTCCATATCAAGCAATAGTGCTCGACTACCATCAGGGCGAGCACGACCCCAAATTGGCCTATTTAATTTCAACTAACACCCACTGCGACTTGGTGCCAAGGAAGAGGGCAGGGAAGGTGTCGGGCTGAAATTCAATTCCGCTCAAAAGAGACGATGCTTAGATTCGATGAATCGTTAACATGGTCAGTCTTGGGGAGTTTCTCAGAATTGGCTGAGCTAACGGAGCGATCTTTCATGATGGGAAGGGAGGTGAATTTGATTTGAGATAGTCTTTATTCTACCTATACTCTGCCAGCTGTTGGGCGTTATTCTGAGAACTAAGCTCATGCTCAGATTTTCGTACTCGCTGAGAAAGTGATTGTTATCGGCTACTCGAATCTAAGGGTGCGTAGTGATCTTCAGCTCTAGTTAGTGCAACCATGGGTCGTCCATAGCGGCAAAGAATTCAGCATGACCGGCTATAATGCGTGCGGTGTCTTCTGGGTCTGGAGTCGTAGTCCAATCATTTCGTTTGAACGTGCCTCCCAATAAAATGCCATCTTTGCGCGGGAACATGTACAGACCGTCATTGCCCACTGTCATGTAGTCGATCTCTTCCTGCGGCAATAAGAAACTAAGTTGTCCCTTGATTGGCATGAGTTCATCGTCTGGGAAAATATTGCGCGAGCCTAGCCCCGTGCAATTGATGAGCACTGGCTCCGAAATGCTCAAGGCATCATCTTGTCCCTTAAACTCTCTTATCACTATCTCGCCACCTGCTGCATAGAAGTCTTGCATGATGGCTGGAAGATAGGTCGCCGGCTCGATTAACATCGTGTTGTAGTGGCGCACATAGTCGGCGGGGAAAGGATGCTGACTGGCTGACAAATCCCTAAGTTGTGGATACATATCAGCATAGCGATCGTTGAAGTTGTCTGGACTAGGCGGTCGGCTCTCAATCGAATAGTTGCTGATCCAGCGCACGCCGTATTTGGGGCCGGCAAGGTTTTGAAAATAACGGTAAGCGTGGCGCATAGCCGCTTCGAACTGTGCTTCGAATTGGGGGGTAACTTTGTCATCGTCGTAGACTGAAGTAGGTGACCACTGGCCGCCTGCGATATTGGAAGTGGTGTTGGGTGGCAAATCGCGGGTATAGATAGTTACGTCCCAGCCGCGATCTTGCAATAACCGCGCTGCTGAAAGGCCGACAGCACCGGCACCGAGAACCGCACAGCGGCGGTGCGTGCTCTGTTCGGCCAGTTCCATAGCGAGATAGGATGTTCCTGCTGACAGTGTTATTCCGCCGCCGCCATGACCGTAGTTGTGTATCACAGTCTTGTCGTCGAATGATTCTGCTTCTAGGCGGAAACCAGAAGGGCGAAATGGGCGTGACCCAGCGATGGTTCTAATCACCCTGTCGGGCGCGACGATGACCTTGCGTAGCGGGAGTCCTGAAGGCGTAAAGTTGCGGTCTGAGGCTCTTGGGCCGCTACTGCAAGCTGAGACTAAAGGAGCTAGTGCCATGCCCTGAAGGAGTGTGCGTCTGCTGGTCATATCCTGTCTCGCTTGTTAAGTCGACTGCGCCCGAGCATAGCGCAGCACCGCAGAGAAGTTAAATTTCTCGTTGTTACACTGCGTTTTCAGTATTTGCCCGTGCGATTACCCGCAAAGATATTCGAGTCTAGTCAGAGAAACTATTATAGCTCTTCGGATGAGCTAGCAGCCATTCTACGACTTGCTCAGCGAACGTGTCTGAGAAAGCAGGTACATGTGAGCCATCTGCAATAGTCCATAGCTCGCTAGAACCACCGGCCTTGCAGCCCTGATTGAATACCATCACTGACGATTCGTGTCCTTCTAGGTTTGCCACTAGATCACGCAGTTCGCGTTCGGCTGCTTGAGCTTCACAGCCGTTATATTGGGCCCACTGAGTAACCGTATTTTTGGCGCTTGGGTAGGCGTTGCCGGCAATATCTGCGCCGTCGTACGCGATAGTGCCGTCACTGGTGCCATGAATCTGCAAAATGTGGACTGGGTTTTCCGGAGCGGGACGCATGTCTGCATGGCTAGCGCCGGCAAGACTCGCTATCGCTGCGATAGTTTCGGAGTGATCGTAGGCCGCGCGGTAAGACATGAAGCCGCCGTTTGAATGACCTATCAAATAAACGCGATTTGCGTCTACGTTGAAGTCAGCTTTGACTTTTTTAATGATGCTAAGAATGTAGGCAGAATCATCAACGTCGGATTGAAAAAAGTTGCAGCAGGCAGAGGAAGCATTCCAGAAGCGGTTCTCATCACCTCCTGATTCCTTGTCTCCATCAGGCGAGACCAATAGGAAGCCATAGTTGTCGGCGATTGCGCTGAAGCCCATATAACTGTCCTGGCCTGCACCACTTGAAGTGTAGCCATGCAGTAAAACTATTAGCGGTGCTGGTGTGCCAGCATCATAGTTGGCAGGAACTGTTACGGGCAGTTCGCCGCGGCCTAGATCGATGGATTGTGCGCCCACACTTGCTGAAAATAAAACAAGGATAGTGGCCGTTAGGAGAGCTCGTAATTTTTGCATTGTGGTTACCTTTTGTTTTGAATCTAGTTTTGAAATTTTAAGTCTGAATCACTTGTAATAGGGTTAGGGTGTAAGAATTATCTTGCCGGTAGCCTTGCAATCCTCCAAGGCCTGATGAGCTTCTTGAGCATCGGCTAACAAGAAAAAGTGTTCAAGTCGCAAGCTCAGTTTTCCTTCGTCAATCCATTTAAAGACATCGCCACTACACCATTCAAGACTCACTCGGTCAAAAGTGAACCCTTAGGGCCCAGAGTCGCTGGATTGAATTGGGTTACCGGTCCGCTCGCGTTGCCGTAAAGTACCATGTAGCCAAACCGCTGCAAACACTCGATACTCTTATCGAACGCAGTCTTTCTCACAGAGTCATAGACGACGTTAACCCCGGCACCATTGGTAATGCGCTTCACTTCAGTCTCAAAATTGGCATCGGAGTAGAGAATAACCTCATCTGCACCTGCTGCAAGAGCAAGCTCTGCCTTCTCTTGGGTCGATACCGTGCTTATGACAGTGGCGCCGGCATTCTTCGCCATTTGGGTCAGAATCAGGCCCACCCCGCTTGCGGCGGCATGGATCAGGCAGCTATCACCCTCCTTTAATAGGGTAGGTGGATTGTGACAGTTAATTCGCGTCACAACCCTGCAGCATGGCCGCCGCACCTTCGTTGAATGAAACACCGTCGGGAATGGCGACTACTTTATCTTGATCGACCACTGAGTATTCTGCATAAGCACCGAGTAAGTTAGTGCAGGCGACCCGGTCTCCTATCTTTAAGCGTCTAACATCGTTGCCAATTGTTTGTACAGTGCCGCTGGCTTCGAGTCCTAGTGTTGTAGGTAGTGGCATCTGTTACAGACCAGAGCGTTGATAGGTATCTATATAGTTAATGCCCGCCGCCTCAATCTTGATCAATACTTCGGTGGCAGCTGGTTGTGGCTGGTCTGCGTCATCAAAGCTCATGAATTCTGGGCCACCTTGTTGCTTAATTCTTGCCGCTTTCATGAGTCGACTATCTTGCCCAAAAAGAGTCTTTATCGCAGATATTGCGCGAGCTGACCATTCCTGTGCAATTTTCCTCCAATATTGCCGACTGGACGGGTGCGGGCTGCGGGTTTATTCTGTGGAACACACAGTGCTCGAATACTAATAACAAGCCGGAGTCCTATCATGCTGTTTCCCTCTTGCCGACGCCCGTCGCAAAGCCTCCTCGCTATTGCAGGCATTCTCATCGTTCAATCACTTTCGGCACAGCAAGCCCAAATAGAATTGAGTGAGGCAATAGTGGCTGCAAGTAATCTTTTTGTGAGTGGACTGGACTCGCAGCAGAGAGAAAGGGTGAGCTTCGATTTCAATGATGAGGAACGCTTGAACTGGCATTTTATTCCGCGTGCCCGCGAGGGAGTCACGCTTAAGGAATTGACCCCGGAACAGTTACGAACTGCGCGCGAACTTTTACAAACTCTATTTAGCGCAAAGGGGTTTCAGAAAACTGAAAACGTGCGCGACTTGGAAAACGTGCTCGCCATGTTAGAACCCAATGGGCCCTTCGAGCGTGATCCTGATTTGTACTATCTGACTGTATTCGGTACACCATCTATGATCGATGCTTGGGCGATTCGCTACGAAGGCCACCATCTGGCATTCAACTGGACCTTTGTTCAGGGAGCAGGTATCGCGAGTACGCCGCAATTCTTTGGCAGTAATCCTGCACAAGTTCGAGATGGCGAAAAGCAAGGCGCTCGAGTGTTAGCAACCGAAGAGGATATGGGTAGGCGGTTGCTTAAGTCGCTTAACGAAATGCAGAGGAGCGAGGCTGTTCTTTCCGGTGACGCGCCGAGAGACATTTTTACTGCCGCGCAGAAGCAGGTAACGTCGCTGGAAGATGTTGGTATCAGTTACGGGCAGCTTGATTCACAGCAGCAGGAGATGCTGCTCGCTATTATTTTGGAGGTGGCTTCTGCTCAAACCGAAGTCGTTGCCAGTGAACGCCTTC
>JAPKAI010000120.1 GCA_028825335.1 Gammaproteobacteria bacterium
TCGATCCCGAAAATGTAAAACTAAAAGGCCGCCTGCAACCCGGCAAGATGTTTTTACTAGACTTCGAAGAAGGACGCCTAATTCCCGACGAAGAAGTAAAGAACACGATTGCCAGTAAGAGACCCTATGGCGAGTGGCTTGCCGAGCAAAAAGTTACACTTGGCCACTTAGCTAGCGGCAGTGCCGCGCGCTCCTTAGACGGCGAAAATGTTCTACAACGCATGCAGGCTTTCGGTTACACCACAGAGACGATGCAGTTCATGTTGATACCTCTTGTCACTGAGTCGCGCGATCCACTCGGCTCCATGGGAAATGACTCGGCACTTGCTTGTCTCTCCGACAAGCCCCGGATGATTTACGATTATTTCAAGCAGCTGTTTGCACAGGTTACAAATCCCCCTATCGACTCGATTCGTGAAGAGATTGTTATGTCGCTTCGCTGTTTTATCGGCCCGGAAGGCAATCTATTACAAACCACTCCCGAACAGGCACACCGCCTAAGCCTCGATCACCCAATCCTGTCCAATCAACAGCTGACTGATATTCGCGACATGAACTATCGCGGCATGAAGACGAAGTTGATTGATAGTACTTTCGACAGTGGCGAAGAAAACGGCTTCGAGAACGCCTTAGATCGTATCTGCGCGGAGGCTGAAACAGCGATTGATGACGGCTTTGCTTTCGTCATAGTTTCCGACCGACTTACTTCCGCCTTACGGACTCCTCTTAGCGCGTTACTCGCCTGTGGTGCCGTGCACCAATACCTGATCAAGGTGCGCAAGCGAACGCAGATCGGTTTGATAATAGAAACTGGCGAGGCGAGAGAAGTACATCATCACTGCCTGCTAGCTGGTTATGGTGCGGATGCCATTAACCCTTACCTCGCCTTCGAGGCTCTGTGGCAAGCTCAGCAGGAAGGCTTTCTCGGCGCATTGTTCGCCGATGAGGACGCTCTAGTTGCAGGTTACAAGAAAGGCGTGGCTAAGGGTATATTGAAAGTCATGGCGAAGATGGGCATCTCGACGCTACATTCTTATAAGGGCGCACAAATTTTCGAGGCCGTTGGCTTGGCGGACGATGTCATCCAGCGTTGTTTTACCGGCACAGCTTCACGAGTACAAGGCGTCAACTTCGACGTAGTTAAGCAAGAAACAGAGCGTCGCCATGCTTTGGGCTTTCCAAAGCGCGACAGCGACCGTATTCCTGTACTTCCGAATCCGGGAGATTTTCACTGGCGCTCCGGTGGCGAAGCACACATGTGGAACCCGGACACTATTGCGAACTTACAAATCGCGGCACGCACAAACAGCACGGAAGCCTATGCGGCCTTTGCGAAATTTTCAAACGAAGACGCAACGCGGCGTTGCACGTTCAGAGGCCTGCTAAAATTCAACAGCGACCCTAGCAAGGCGATTTCGATTGACGAAGTTGAGCCTACTAGCGAGATCGTAAAGCGATTCGCAACGGGCGCGATGAGCTTCGGTTCGATCTCTGCAGAGAGCCACGAAACACTGGCGATTGCGATGAACCGCATGGGCGGTAAATCGAATACGGGAGAGGGCGGCGAAGATTCCCAACGCTTTAATGTGCTCTCCAATGGCGATTCGAAGCGCTCGGCTATCAAGCAGGTCGCCTCGGGAAGATTCGGTGTTACCGCTTGGTATCTAACGAACGCCGACGAATTACAAATTAAGATCGCGCAGGGTGCTAAGCCTGGTGAAGGCGGAGAACTTCCTGGCGGAAAGGTCGATGAGAAAATCGCGCGTATTCGTCACTCTACCCCTGGCGTGGGACTCATTAGTCCGCCGCCTCACCACGACATTTATTCGATAGAAGACATCGCTCAGCTGATTCATGACTTGAAGAATGCGAATCGCGAAGCGCGTATTAGCGTGAAGCTGGTTGCCGAAGTTGGTGTTGGCACGATCGCAGCCGGTGTAACCAAGGCGAAGACCGATCACCTCGTCATTGCCGGACATGACGGCGGCACTGGGGCATCTCCTCTTACCTCTATTAAGCATGCAGGCCTGCCTTGGGAATTAGGCGTGGCAGAAACCCACCAGACGCTTGTTATGAACAATTTGCGCTCTCGTGTCACCCTGCAGACCGACGGTCAATTGAAGACCGGGCGTGACATCGCCATTGCAGCATTACTCGGCGCAGAAGAATATGGATTCTCAACCGCGCCACTGATCACTCTAGGGTGCATCATGATGCGCAAGTGTCACCTCAATACCTGCCCAGTTGGAATCGCTACTCAGGATCCCGAACTGCGCGCCAAATTTAAGGGAAAACCCGAGCACGTGGTTAACTACCTGTTCATGGTTGCTGAAGATATGCGCAGCATCATGGCGGAGCTAGGCATTCGGACCGTCAATGAAATGATCGGACGGGTAGACCTTTTGAAGGCCGACGATGCTATCGACCACTGGAAGGCGGATGGCCTAGACCTTAGCAACATGCTACAGCCAGCCAAGGTCGTCTTTGAGGACACTGAATTTTATAAGACTATGGAACAGGACCACGGCCTCGACATGGCGCTGGATAACGAATTAATTCGTCTATCTAGGTTGGCGCTGGAGACGGGCGACAAGGTCGATATTGAGACTAAAATCATCAACACGAATCGGGTTGTTGGTACCATGTTGTCAAATGAGGTAGCGAAGCGTTGGAAAGAGGCCATGCTGCCCGAAGATACTATCAACATTAAACTCAATGGTTCCGCTGGACAGAGTTTAGGCGCTTGGCTAGCTAAAGGTATTACCCTAACCGTAGAAGGCGACGCCAACGACTACGTCGGCAAGGGCCTCTCCGGCGGCAAGATCATCGTTTATCCTCCGAAGAATTCCAGCTTCAAGGCTGAAGAGAGTGTTATCGCGGGCAACGTGAACCTGTATGGCGCAACCGCTGGCGAGGCATATTTCAGAGGTGTCGTCGCTGAGCGATTCGCCGTAAGAAACAGCGGTGCCGTAGCAGTTGTCGAAGGAATCGGCGATCACGGCTGTGAATACATGACTGGCGGTCGCGTCGTCATCTTAGGCAAGACTGGTAGAAATTTTGGCGCCGGCATGAGCGGTGGTATCGCCTATGTCTGGGATCCAGAAGGCGATTTTCCAGAGCAGTGCAATACAGGGACCTTCGAACTCGAAGCGCTCGTCTCCATCGACGATATTCTGGAATTGAAAGCGATGATCAAGAAGCATTTCTTGTATACCGATTCGCCGGTAGCTAAAAAAATCCTCGACAATTGGGAACAGAACCTGTGCCATTTCGCCAAGGTTATGCCAACGGATTACAAGCGGGTTTTAGACAACGCCGTATAGTCGCTAAATAATTAGAATAATTATGTAGCACGCAATACGCCGTTACAGAAGGTAGTAGAAAGGGTTAGAGCTAAATGGGAAAGCCAACAGGATTTAAGGAATTTACTCGCCAGACCGAGCCTTATCGCAATGCGATGGACCGGTTGCTGGACTATGAGGAAATTTACACAAGCCACAACGACGAACTCCTGAACAGTCAGGGTGCTCGCTGCATGGACTGTGGCGTGCCCTTTTGCCAATCCGAAGAAGGCTGCCCGGTCTACAACCTAATTCCTGAGTGGAACGATCTGATCTACAAGGGTCACTGGAAAGAAGCCCTAGATCGTCTACATAAAACCAATAACTTCCCAGAATTCACCGGACGGGTTTGTCCTGCACCTTGCGAAGGAGCCTGCGTCCTCGGCGTTAACGAGCCCGCAGTAACAATCAAGAACATCGAGTGCGCAATAGCGGATAAGGGTTTCGAGAATGGCTGGGTAGTAGCGAACCCTCCACAGCAGCGTAGCGATAAGAAGGTAGCGATCATCGGCTCAGGCCCTGCAGGACTGGCAGCAGCCGCGCAGCTGAACCTTGCGGGACATAACATCACCGTCTATGAGAGAGACGACCGCATTGGCGGATTGCTGATGTATGGCATCCCCAACATGAAGTTAGAGAAGGACGTCGTCGATAGGCGCGTGAACATACTCGCAGAAGAAGGTATTAATTTTGTCGCCAATGCCGATGTAGGCGGCAGTGGCGAGAATGGCGTTGATGTTGAACAGCTATTGAACGACAACGATGCACTACTATTAGCGACCGGCGCTACTACCGCGCGCGACCTTAACATCCCAAGCCGTGAAGGCGAGGGCATTCATCTAGCGATGGAGTTCTTGCACAAGAACACGAAGAGCCTTTTGGATTCGAATCTAGAAGACGACAACTATCTAAGTGCGAAGGGCAAGAAAGTCATCGTCATCGGTGGCGGTGATACCGGTACTGACTGTATAGGCACCTCCCTACGACACGGCTGTCAGTCATTAGTGAATTTCGAGATCATGTCCATACCCCCACTCGATCGAACAGACGACAACCCCTGGCCTCTATGGCCCAAAATCTACAGAGTAGATTATGGCCATCAGGAAGCCGCCGAGAAATTCGGCAATGATCCTAGAGTGTATTCAATCTCTGGAAAAGAGATCGTGCGGGATGCCGATGGACGCCTAAAGGGCATCAACACGGTGAATGTCGATGAGAAATTCAATGAGGTCCTTGGCAGTGAACAGTTCTGGGAAGCCGACCTAATCCTCCTATCCATGGGATTCTTAGGGCCGGAGCACTATCTTAGTGAATCCTTAGGCCTAGAACTCGATCGGCGCTCTAATTACAAAGCAGAGTATCGCGATTTTCAAACATCCAAGGCGAAGGTGTTTGCAGCAGGCGATTGCCGCCGCGGACAATCACTGGTGGTTCGCGCTATCGATGAGGGGAGACTAGTAGCCGAGAAGATCGATACGTTCCTAAGCGAGGAATAGAAAATCTGGCTCTAAGACCACGCGAGCCACTATTCCTCCAAAAAAACACTCTTGAACAATGATAATCCTATCGTACTAGCAACTGCGTAAGGCCGAATCGAACCCTAACGCGAAAAAGTTCATAATCTTACGAAAAATTTAGCAAAGTGCCCCCAAGACCAGTATATTTGACACCGGCGCATGTCGAGCGCTCGAAAATCTATAAAAAAAGGAAGCATTAGATGTCCTCATCAGCAACTCACCACTACCCCGATACGCCACTCGCGATGTTTCTAGGGAACACGCCTGTTTGGTATAAGCAAGCCGTATTAGCGGCTCTTGTATTGAACGTTGTTTTTTACTTCGCGCTTGGCTCACTAATTACTTCTTGGATAATTCTTTTCGAGTTCATTTTCACACTCGCCATGGCGCTAAAATGCTTCCCGCTGCAACCGGGCGGCCTGCTAGCGATACAGGTGCTGGTGATGCAGCTCACCGACACCCACCATGTCTACGAAGAGGTTGAGCATGGCCTACCCGTAATCCTACTGGTTATTTTTATGGTGGCCGGTGTGCATTTCCTGAGAGAGATGCTGTTTAAGTTCATGAACAAGGTGCTACTGGGCATCAAGTCCCGCGTGATAATGAATGTCACCACCATTATTGTCGTCGCAGTACTGTCTGCCTTCCTAGATGCTCTGACGATTCTAGCCGTTCTCATAGCTCTCGCCACAGCCTTCTATGATGTCTATGACAAAGTGGTTTCGAAAATTGGCTATGCTGACGATCCGACAGATGACGAAGATAATCACATTGAAGACTTGCACCGTGAAGACCTCGATGGTTTCCGCGCGTTCCTGCGCGGGCTTCTAATGCATGGCGCTATTGGCACGGCCATCGGCGGTGTATGCACGCTAGTGGGCGAGCCCGAGAATATCGTTATCGGCAGCGCGGCCGAATGGGACTTCGTTACATTCGCCACAATGGTTGGACCCGCTACGATCCCAACACTTATCGCCGGCGTACTTACCTGTTTCCTTTTAGAGAAGGTGGGTTGGTTTGGCTATGGTGCTGAGCTGCCAGCTGCCGTGAGGAAAATCCTGGCGGATGAAGATGAGAAGCTACAAGCGAAAGCCACCAGGGGAGACACCTTGGTAATCTACTTTCAGTTAGTAGTAGCGATCTTAATGATTATTGCCCTATCTCTTCACCTTGCAGAGATCGGACTTATCGGACTAGCTGTTATCATCCTTGCCTCATCGATGATCGGCGTTACCGACGAGCATTCAATAGGACAGGCTTTTACGGAAGGACTTCCTTTCGCATCACTGTTAGTAGTGTTCTACGTCATCGTCGCTATGATCAATAGCCAAGAGATGTTCACTCCAGTCATGAACTGGGTATTGGAGATGGAAGGTAGCCAGCAGGTCTTCATGGTATTCCTTACCAACGGCTTCTTATCC
>JAPKAI010000033.1 GCA_028825335.1 Gammaproteobacteria bacterium
TCCTCTCCGGCTATCTCGAAGACTTGCAACTGCAGTTTTTCTAACTGTTTGCCGATCTGCTTACTCTGCTTAGCAAGTGCAACTGCATCGACCCGAATGCCATTGCGCTCTACCTTATTCAACACTTCGATAAGTGGTAGTTCATAGTATTGATACAGCCCTAGCAAATTACCGTTACTGCTCAGGGTCTGCTGTAAGGTCGCAGACAGGCGCAAGATGTGATCTGCTTTTTGTGCGGCGTAAGGTGCGTAGTCCACAACCGCCACTTGCTCCCTGCTCAGCTTGCCTCGGCCCTTGCCTAGTAGACTCTCGATTTCTATGGGTGTCACTTCTAGATAGTTTCTAGTTATCTGTGGCAGCTGATGTTTCGTTGCGACAGAATTGGTGACATACGACGCTAGATGCACATCGTTCTTAACTGGCTGTAAGTTAATCCCGTAGTTTTTCAGAACATGATCTATATGCTTTAGATCGAAGCCGACTTTTATGATCGATGGGTTTACCAGTATTGGCTTTAACTGATTCAGGCAATCCGCGCTATCAAGCTGGGCTGGCACTTCATCGTAATCATGCAAAAAAGGAATGTAGAATGCCTTGCCCATTTGAATACAGATTGCGATACCGAGAATTTTTTGATCAAGAAAATGATCTCCGATCGTTTCCAAAGAGATACTAAAACTCGATAAAGCCGCAACCTGATCGAGTAGAGATGCAAAATCTTTTTTATCTAGAACTAACTTATAGTCTACGTCTTCCTCTGCAATCGACACATCGACTTCTTCGATTGCTATTTCTTTAGTTGTGGGCTTCTTACTCTTAGGCGAGCCAGCTACACCTTGATCCTCTAATGCCTTTACCCACGACTTAAATTCCATTTCTGAAAAGAGTTCGTGTAACTTCTGCTGATCCTCTTCTACTGCTACCAGCTCGGGTATCTTTACATCTAGAGCTACATCCATCTTTATTGTTGCAAGCTTATAGGAGAGCCTAAGTAGGTCGATATTCTCACGCAGTTTCTCTCCGACTTTCCCACCGACAGCTCCTGCGTTTTCGATTATGCCTTCCATCGAGCCGTATTCCTCCAGCCACTTAACAGCCGTCTTCGGGCCAACGCTCGGCACGCCTGGAATATTATCTGACTTATCACCCATGAGAGCGAGATAGTCGATAATCCTATCCGGCGCAACACCGAACTTTCCGACGACGGACTCACTGTCTAGCAGCTCGTTTGTCATAGTGTTGATCAGTGTGACTTTGTCGTTCACGAGCTGGGCGAGATCTTTATCGCCCGTAGAAATTAGAGTAGAGATGCCCATCTCGGTCGCTTGCTGTGACAGCGTGCCAATTACATCATCTGCTTCTACGTCGCTGACAATGAGAAGCGGCAGGCCCATGGCTTCGATGATTTGGTGTATCGGTTGAATCTGCGAGCGAAGCTCATCTGGCATTGGCGGCCGATTGGCTTTGTAGTCCGTGTAAATTTTGCTGCGAAATGTTTTCCCCTTGGCATCAAACACGATCGCAATATTGCTGTCCTCATAGTTCTTTATGAGGCTACGAATCATGTTGATGACTCCCTTCACTGCGCCTGTCGGCTGCCCTTTACTGCTAACCAGAGGCGGAAGCGCATGGAATGCACGAAACAGATAGGAGGATCCATCTACAAGAATGAGCTGTTTTGATTCTGCCAACTTACTTTCCTTTTACAAGTTCGTACGAGTTTGTTTTTGCGCTGCGCCTATTCATACAGGCATTCGTAAAAATCATCTGCTAGGTTAGCCATAAATTCGCTATAGGCATTCCCACTAGAGTTTACATTGCTGCCCAGCAGGTCAACGGTAATTTGTTTCAACTCGTGGCCATTCAACACAGTGCTAACCAAATCCGAGCTCGAGTCGAACTCCAATAGCAAACAAGAGGGTCGCTGGTCGTTCACCTGGCTTCGCAGCTGTATAGTTTCTCGAATTCCTGGCTGAACTTCCGGATCCCGTAAGATAATCATGTCATGTTGTAGGCCAAACTGTTGTTCAAAATATTGGTAGGCATTGTGATAGACAGCGTAGTTCGTCGCAGGTGGCGCCTGAAACTTCTGTGCGATTTGCTGGTTTCTGCTTTCAATTTCTACGCTAAATTTTTCCAGGTTCTGGCGGTAGTATGTCGCATTGACTGGATCCATCTCCGCAGCCCGTTCTGCTATCGCTTTAGCAATTCGTACTGCGTTTGAGCTATCAAGCCAAAGGTGGGCATCGAGCTGCCCATCACCGACGCGATGCAATTGCAGCCCGGATATATCGATAACTGTGATTGTCTTTGCTTTGAACCGGGTCTGCACAAAAAAATCGCTGATGTGGGTTTCAAACAGGGGGCCTATCCATACTGCCATGTCTGCCCGGGCTAAATTGATGCGATCAGAGGGTGACACGGTGAAGTGATGGGGCGATTGCTGCGGATCCACGATAGAAGAAACGCTACCATATTCCTGCACTACTGCCTCAGCAATCATCTGCAGTGGCTTAATCGTCGTAACGATATTTACGTCAGCACGACTTAGCGAACAAAGCAGACTAGTTAACAAAAGAATGAAATAGGATTTAGGCATCGGTAAAATTCAGGCAGACTTAGTTAATCTCTAGAGTCTCAGGCAGCAAGGGAATATTTGACATCAATGCTATGATAACCCATTGTCCTGCCTGCTCCTACGCGAGTGAGAACGTGACAACATCTATAGTGTAGACTGCCGAGACTGTGACGAGTAATTCGAATGAGTATTCCCGATAGCAGCAATAATGCAGCCTCCAATTCTTCAAGCGATGTTCATGCCCCGGGCGTTCTGCTCGCGGCAAAATCAATCAACAAGGATTTTGCCGAGAAATTAATTCTCGAGAATATCAGCCTTACTATAGAGGAAGGCCAGATAGTCACCCTGATCGGCCCAAACGGGGCTGGCAAGACCACCCTGGTGCGGGTCGCCCTTGGGCTACTGCAGCCCGACTCAGGCGCCATCTATCACAGACCCAACCTGCGGATCGGCTATATGCCGCAGCGAGTCCACGTAGAACCCACGCTACCACTGACTGTTAACCGATTTCTTCAGCTCGCTAATCGGCAAGATAAAGCGCTGCTATCCAATACCCTGAAAGATTTGAAAATAGGCCATCTTGAAGGCCGACAACTAACCGCCATATCCGGAGGTGAGCTACAACGCGTGCTGCTTGCGCGCGCTCTACTGCGTAAACCTGAGCTGCTTATTCTAGATGAGCCCGCGCAGGGAGTCGATCTCGCGGGGCAGGCAGAGCTATATCAGCTCATTAGCGAGATTAGTGATAGACATCGCTGTGGTGTGTTAATGATTTCTCATGACCTCCATCTGGTCATGTCTTCGACCGATGAAGTCATCTGTCTCAATCATCATATTTGCTGCCACGGCAAGCCCGAACACGTCACCAATGACCCAGCGTACCTAAGCCTATTCGGTGCCAATGCCTCCCAGAACCTCGCCGTCTATACTCATCATCACGATCATGAGCACGGGATCGGCGGCAGCGTGAAGGAACACAGCCATGATTGATTCGATGGTGCTGTTCTTTACTACGAATTTTGTGCTCTATGCCCTAGTTGCCGGAATTTCTCTTGCGCTAGTGGCAGGACCGTTAGGCTCATTTATTGTATGGCGCCGCATGTCTTATTTTGGCGATACGCTCGCGCACTCTGCCTTGCTTGGAATAGCCTTGGGCTTACTCACCGATAGCAATCCACAGTTAAGTATAATATTAAGCTGCCTTGTATTCGCTTTCTTGCTTACCTTGTTAGACCGAAGGCCCTCTATTTCTACTGATACTTTGTTGGGTGTTTTAGCTCACAGCAGCCTCGCACTTGGCATCGTGGTACTGGCATTAGCCGATTCGGTTAGAGTGGATCTCGAAGCCTATTTATTTGGGGCATTGCTCACCATTGGCAACGCCGATTTAATCTGGGTTTTGGTCGTTGTGTCTCTCGTTGCCATCGTTCTTTCGGTGTTTTGGAATGACTTCGTATCAATTACAGTTCACGCAGAAATAGCTGAAATTGAAGGCGTAAACGTGAATCGACTGAATCTAATTCTGGTTTTGTTGATCGCATTAACTATCGCGGTATCGATGAAAATAGTAGGGGTATTGTTAATAACATCGCTGCTGATAATCCCCCCTGCGGCGGCGCGCTCGATAGCGACTACTCCAGAAAAAATGGCAGTAAGGGCGAGTATTATAGGTTGTATCTCTGTAGTGCTAGGCCTGATTTCTGCATTCTATTTCGATGTGCCAGTGGGGCCGGCTATCGTCGTAGTGGCTACACTAATTTTTCTTGCATTCTATTTTTATCCGAACGTTCTAAAGACTAGAAGCTAAGTATTTTTTACTTAACTAGTTCGCGAAAAGCCTTTATCAAGTCTTGGTCACGATGCGGAGCTCGCATCACTGCGTAGTAGTCTCCCTGCGGATTTATTACTGCGATGTGAGCACTATGCTCAATTAAATAGTCACCCTGGGCTACATCAACTTCAGACTGTGGGCCGCCATGCTCATGCGTTGTTGCAGCTACCTCAGATTTCACCGCATCCCCGTAACCAACATACAACTGTGCCGCCAACTGTGCGATCTGCTCAGGGTCTCCACTCAACCCAATAAACTCTTCGTTGTAGTTTGCCAAATAGGCAGCCATCGACTCAGGATTGTCTTGCTTGGGATCTACTGTTACGAGGAACATGCGCGGTTTAACATCTTGGTTAAAATCCAAGCCCGCATAAAACTGACTCAACTCGGCCATCGTGAGAGGACAGATATCCGGGCAGTGCGTGAAGCCAAAGAAAACAAGATTCCAGCTCCCCTGAAGGTCGGCTTTGGTGAAGAATTCACCCTGCTGGTCGATCAGGCGAAATTCACTCAAGGTTCGAGCTTCTGGGTAGATGGTGACGCCTATTTCACGCAGCGCTGCTTCACTCGCTCGTTCACCGCGCAGCTGAAAGAGGGCAATCAGAGCTATAACGACAAGAACATCGAAGACTAGAAAGGCAATAAATGCTGTCTTTCTCTTCGTAGTCAGTTGCATGCGGAGGATTCTAGATTAAATCAGGTAGTGATCAACAACCAAGGCGATGAAAAGCACTGCCAGGTAGATGATCGAGTAACGGAAGGTATCCATTGCGGTGCTTGGTTTTGGCTTAAACATGAGCAAACCGGACCAACCGATGAAACCAGCACCCAGCGCAAGCGCCGAGACGAGATAGAGCAAGCCGCTCATTCCGGAGAAGAATGGGAAGACGCTTACGACTACCAACATTAGCGTGTAGACGATGATATGAATCTTGGTTACGTGCTCACCGTGAGTAACGGGCAACATAGGCACACCCGATTTCGCATATTCATCCTTGCGGTGAATAGCCAAAGCCCAGAAGTGAGGAGGGGTCCAGGCAAATATGATTAGAACTAGAATTAACGCGCCTCCATCAATAGTGCCGGTTACGGCAGACCAGCCCAGTAGTGGTGGCATGGCCCCGGAGAGCCCGCCAATAACGATGTTCTGTGGAGTCGCGTGCTTCAAATAGCCCGTATAGATAAATGCATAACCAACAAATGAAGCCAGCGTGAGCCAGGCGCTCAATGGGTTAACCCATAACAGTAGTATTGCCATTCCCGCGACACCGATGACAATCGCGAATAGCGCGGCCTGCTTGGGCTCCACGCGACCCTGAGCAACCGGTCGGTTGTGGGTGCGCTTCATAATTATGTCGATTTTCCGGTCGATCAGGTGGTTAACGACCGCGCCCGAGCCGGCAACTAGGGCAATACCTAGGTTGCCCAGAATAAGTACATCCAGAGGAACCATGCCCGGAACTGCGAGGAACATGCCGACCAGAGAAGTCAGGATCATTAACATGACAACTCGCGGCTTGCACATCTCGTAGAAATCACGCCAGCTGCTACTGCTAATATTTGAAGCTATTTCGTTCACGGGTCAACTTTTACGCTAGGCATGATGAGTTTATTGAGCGGACTATAACAGATACCGAGCCGCGTCTTCGTGTCGTGCTTTCGAAGCGCGGGCATTCAATCATATTTGGCTTTGAATCTCAAGATCAACGCCTCGAACTGGCTGGTTGTTTTAAGCGTTTTTCTAGAAAAATTTGTACAAATCCCTGTCGCAAATTTGACACTGACAGGAAGGTGTCAAAAATGCTTGATTTCGTGAATGTTTTAGGGGTTTTAGGCCGCAGATCACTTGCAGTGAATACCAATATTCTATAGCATTCCGGTGCGCGTGAGGTGAGTAAAAAGTCTGTGAATTCTCGGGTAATTCCGAGGCTCTCAGAGAGCTGAAACTTCCCCATCCAGATAACAATAATTTGCAAGGATAGCGGCGAGTCAAAACTTCGAATTGGGAATAGCAATGAGGTCACTCATTGTCAAAGCCTGCCGACAAAGTAATGGCAAAGAGCTTCAACTCTTGTTCCTCTGGGACGCGATGTACACAACAATAAATTTCCCCTAGTGCTTGGCGATATTTTGTCTTCACGACACTTGGGATACGTTCGTAATTTTTTAGAAGGAAGGCGGGTTTATGGCTTTAGCGGTCGTTATTTTCTTGCTGGTAATTGGATCTGTTATTTTCCATTTTGCCAGCCCTTGGTGGTTCACGGATATTGCTGCTGACTGGGGATTAATTGATTTCACCATCAATGTCACTTTCTGGGTTACCGGAGTAGTATTTATTTTATTGAATCTATTCCTAGCTTACTGTGTATACAAGTATCGGCACAAAGAAGGGCAAAAAGCCGCTTACGAGCCTGAAAATCATAGATTGGAAATCTGGCTTTCAGTCATCACGACCGTCGGCGTTGTCACAATGCTCGCGCCTGGCCTTTTCGTATGGGCTAGCATTGTTACCCCGCCTGACGATGCCACTGAATTCGAAGCCATGGGCCAGCAATGGCAGTGGGCGTTCCGCTATCCCGGTGCCGATGGCATTATGGGTACAGCAGACACTCAGCTAGTGACCGAGGGCAATCCCTTTGGTGTCAATGTTGAAGATCCGAACGGTCAGGATGATGTAATCGTTACTGCTCCTGAAATGCACCTTCCTCTGGACAAGCCTGTTAAAGCATTGCTTCGCTCCAATGACACGTTACATAACTACACGGTTCCTCAGTTCCGCGTGAAGATGGACTTGGTTCCTGGTCTAATTTCATACATATGGTTTGAGCCAAACAAGGCGGGCCGTTACGACCTCATGTGTGAAGAGCTTTGTGGCATAGGCCACTTCGCCATGCGCGGCGCCGTAGTCGTAGAAACTCAAGCTGAATATGACGTTTGGCTTGATGCGCAGCCTACATTCGCAGAAACACAGTCGGTTGCCGCTGCTAACCCAGCCGCTGGCCAAGCACAGTATGCAGTTTGCGCTGCTTGCCACGGAGCACAGGGAGAGGGTAACCAAGCATTGAATAGCCCGAAAATAGCTGGACAATCGCCTTGGTATATCGAACGACAGCTGAAGTATTTCAAAGAAGGCGTCCGCGGTGGCGAAGGCGATACCAATGGCCAGGCAATGACTGCGATGGCGAATATGCTCGTAGACGATACTGCCATTCGCAATATGGCTGCCTATATCGCCACAATGCCTGACACAGCTGCCACCCCAACCGTGACTGGTGACGTCGACAATGGCTACGAGATATATGATCGCAATTGCGCGGCTTGTCACTTGGATAACGGTGTTGGCACTTGGTACACCGATGCTCCTAAACTTGCGGGTATGAGCGATTGGTATTTCGTTACGCAGATCAGCAATTTCAGAGCTGGTATCCGTGGCTTACACCCAAGCGATGACTATGGCGAGCAGATGGTTGGCATGGCCACTGCCATGTCAGGGCTCGAAGAAATTGAAGATGTGGCGGCCTACATCAATACATTGAGATAACTTGCTACACAAAAATATTAGATTAGATTGTCAACAAATTTTAGCCATAGCTGGCTGATACAAAGATTATAGAGTTAGGAGGATTTAATGGCTTACGTACCATTAGCTGATCAAGATTCCGAAATGGAAATGCATCACCCCCATAGCTGGGTTACGAAATACGTTTGGAGCCAAGATCATAAGGTTATTGCCATTCAATACGGTGGCATCGCCATCGCTGTTGGGGTTGTTGCTTTGGTGCTTTCGCTTCTAATGCGCATGCAATTGGGTTTCCCAGAAACATTTGATCTGATCGACCCGAGTTCTTACTACCAGTCGGTAACTATGCACGGCATGATCATGGTTGTTTACATGCTGACTGCCTTGTTACTAGGCGGGTTTGGAAACTACCTAATACCACTCATGTGCGGCGCTAGAGACATGGTGTTTCCGTTCCTGAACATGCTAAGTGTTTGGGTATACGCTCTTTCAGTAATTATTCTTCTGTCGAGCTTCTTTGTCGGTGGCGGGCCAACTGGGGCAGGGTGGACGTTGTATCCTCCTCAAACTGCTTTGGCCGGTACGCCTGGTCATGATGCGGGCATCGTGCTGATGCTGCTCTCGCTAGCTGTATTCGTTGTTGCCTTCACAATGGGCGGCCTGAACTACGTGACTACAGTTTTACAGTATCGTTGTCGCGGGTTAACTATGATGCGTCTTCCTCTTACAGTATGGGGCATCTTCACCGCGACAGTTCTTGGTCTATTTGCATTCCCAGCACTGCTTGTTTCAGCAATCATGATGCTTTTCGATCTCCTCCTAGGCACTAGCTTCTTCATGCCAGCAGTTATCGAGTCAGGCACGCCGCTTGACCACAATGGTGGTAGCCCAATCTTATTCCAACACTTGTTCTGGTTCTTCGGCCATCCCGAAGTCTATATCGTGGCGCTACCAGCGTTCGGCCTTGTGTCTGACGTACTCTCTACTCACGCACGAAAGAATATCTTCGGTTACCGAATGATGGTTTGGGCGATCATCGCTATTGGCGGATTAAGCTTCGTCGTATGGGCTCACCACATGTATGTAAGTGGCATGCACCCCTACTTCGGCTTCTTCTTCGCCACAACCACATTGATCATCGCTGTTCCTACTGCACTTAAGGTATACAACTGGGTGCTTACGCTTTGGGAAGGTAATATCCGCCTCAACGCGCCAATGTATTTCGCCATCGGATTTATCTTTACATTCATCCACGGTGGATTGACTGGTTTGTTCTTAGGTAACGTGGTTATCGACTTGCCTCTTTCGGATACTTATTTTGTCGTAGCCCACTTCCACATGGTTATGGGTGTATCACCTGTGCTAGTTATCTTTGCTGCTCTGTATCACTGGTTTCCAAAAGTTTCAGGTCGCATGTTCCATGAGGGTATGGCAAAGGCACACTTCTGGATTACCTTCCTAGGTACCTACGCGATCTATTTGCCGATGCACTACCTTGGCTTCTTGGGTGTTCCGCGTCGCTACTACGCAATGGGATCCACAGACTTTATCCCAGAGTCTGCGCAAGACTTGAACGCAGCGATCACAATCGCAGCACTAGTGGTAGGCGCAGCGCAGATCTTGTTCTTCGTCAACATATTCTGGAGTTTGCGTAACGGCAAGAAATCAGGCCCTAACCCTTGGGGTTCTGCCTCTTTAGAATGGCAGACACCTGATACTCCGCCTAAACATGGCAACTGGGGTGATGAGCTACCAACTGTTTACCGTTGGCCTTACGACTATAGCGTGCCAGGTGCAAAAGAAGATTTTATTCCACAGAATGTACCTGATGGTGATGAGCCAGCTGCGGATGAGCAACATTTCGATTTGGATCATGGCGTATCCAAGGCAGGCGCATGAGCCTATTTAAGACACTTACCGAGAAGCCTTGGGAACGAAAGGGGATAATCGGAGGGTTAAATCCGGAGGGCGCTTTCGAGTCCCCCCCGGAACGCGTCGCGCTAGGCTTCTTTCTTACGATAGCCTCGGTAATTTTTTCGATGTTCGGTGTCAGCTATGTCATTCGGATGTCATTGCCGGACTGGGAGCCACTGGCCGAACCGGCTCAGCTATGGCTGAACACTGGATTGCTTGCCATCAGCAGTATTCTGTTTCAGTGGGCAAGAAATACGGCAAATGCAGGCAAGCAGAAGAATTTGCTAGCCGCCTTTATCGGTGGAGGTGTGTTTGCTTTGCTTTTTATAGCAGGACAGATTCTTATCTGGGAAAACCTTCAAGCTTCAGGTTTTTACGTGGCCTCCAATCCGGCCAACTCTTTCTTCTATCTACTAACAGGTTTGCATATCGCTCACTTACTAGGTGGGCTTTGGGTATGGAGTAAGAGTTCAATACGATTGATATCCGGAAGCAAGCCTGAAGACGTGCGCCTAAGTATCGAGCTGTGTACTTTATATTGGCACTTTTTGCTGATTGTCTGGTTGGTTATTTTTGCAATTCTTTCCAATACCTAATAGTTAAGACCGAATAATTAGGGATTGGAAAAATAAAGTTTAATTAGAACATTAATAGGAAATAAGAATGAGCGACGCAGCTATAAGCGAACCAAACTCGACCCTAGTCGAAGATTGGAGCGCAGATAAACAGGCCTACCATGTGCCTTGGGGTAAGGCCATGATGTGGATCTTCCTCGTGAGTGATACCTTTATTTTCACTAGCTTTCTGACGGGATATCTCCATGTTCGGTTGAGTACAACCGAGCCATGGCCACTGCAGAGTGAAATATTTGCACTTTCTTTCGGCGGCGACCCCATCCCGCTAATTTTGATCGCGATAATGACCTTTATACTGATTACCAGCTCTGGAACCATGGCGCTGGCAGTTAATTTTGGGTATCGCAGAGATAAACAGAAGACATTTTGGTTTATGGCCGCTACTGCTGCCTTTGGTGCCTCCTTTGTAGGCATGCAGGTATTTGAGTGGAGCAAGCTGATATTGGAAGAGGGTGTTAGGCCTTGGGGCAATCCCTTTGGGGCGTCTCAGTTTGGGTCTGTATTTTTTATGATTACCGGTTTTCACGGTTTGCACGTAACCGCCGGTGTCATTTACTTGTTAACCGTTGCCTTCAAAGTAAAAAAGGGCCACTACGACAAGAAAGGTTATGAGATTGTAGAGATTGCCGGTTTGTATTGGCACTTTGTGGATCTTGTTTGGGTATTCATTTTCGCATTTTTCTACTTATTGTAAGAGGGGACAGAAATGTCAGCTGAAGCAGGTCAACAACATCCCCTAGGGATTTATTATAAAATTTGGACTCTTCTGTTCGTTTTGAGTTCGTTCTCTTACGCGGTTGATTACTTTAATGTGCAGGGCGGGATGCGCTGGGGTCTAGTACTTCTTTTCATGGCCTTGAAGGCAGGCTTTATCGTAGCAATCTTCATGCATGTGGTTTGGGAAAGAATGGCGCTGGTTCTAACTATTCTTGGCCCGCCAATTGTGCTGTTAGTTCTTATTGGCCTTATGTCAGTCGAAGGGTTCTATACTTCCCAGGCACGCTATCGGTACATGGGTCATGATCCGAATGCCGTGGCACTTACTCCGAGTGATCTTCACGGTGGCGAACATGGTGAGGAAGAGGAACACGCAGAAGAAGCTCACTAGTCTCTCTGCATAAAAAAGGCCGCTCGAAGCGGCCTTTTTTATGCCTGTCGAAAAGATAAAACACTGCTCGCTAAAAAGCTAACTAGGATTGCTCTCGCAGGTGAGACATAACTGTGGCGGTGTTCGGGCGAACTCCTCGCCACAACGCGAACGCTTCAGCTGCCTGTTCAACCAACATCCCTAGACCGTCGATACTTATCATTGCCCCTTCCTGTTTCGCCCATTGCACAAAGGGTGTGTCGGCTGCCGAATACATCAAATCATAACAACAGCAACCAGGCGCAATAAGTTTCGCATCTAGCTTAGGCATTTCTCCTTGCAAGCTAGAAGATGTTCCATTGATGATCAGGTCATAACTGCGACCATTGCTAGCAACATCTTGCAGCATTCCATACGACATGGCTTCGATAGGTGCCATGGATTGCATCTCTTCAGCCAAAAGCTCGGCTTTAGATACATCTCGATTAGCGATTGTTATTGCGGCTGCTTGTTCATAAACGAGCGCGGCCATGATTCCGCGAACAGCACCTCCTGCGCCTAGAATAAGCACTTTTTGTCCGCTAATCGCTACCTTATTATTCAGCTTAAGATCGGTCATGAGCCCAACGCCATCTGTATTATCGCCACAGATGTATCCGTTATCGTCTAGGAATAGGGTATTTACGGCTTGTGCTAACTCTGCCCTCGGAGAGCAATTCGCAGCTAGTGCAAATGCATTTCCCTTGAAGGGGACCGTCACGTTCAGTCCCCCGCCGCCCTGTGCGAAGAAGTTTCTCACGAAGCCTTCGAATTCATTTTCTTCTAGGGGAATAGCCACGTAGCTCATCGTCTGATCTGTCTGCTGCGCAAACATGGAATGGATCAGGGGTGATTTGCTATGACTTACAGGATTACCGAGTACTGCATATTTGGACACGGGTGATGTCTCTCTTCTTTCAGTTTTTTTTCTATTTTTTGGGGCTTCTGGCTAGAAGACTACACCCATTCCCGCGGTTTCAGAAATTCGGCAGTAAGTTTTTCTTCATCGCTGCCTTCTTCAGCCTGCCAATCATATATCCAACGAACCACCGGAGGTAGTGACATTAATATCGACTCAATCCTTCCGACTCCTGACTGGAGACCAAAAATCGTGCCCCGATCGTACACTAGATTAAACTCGGCATAACGGCCGCGCCGGTATTCTTGAAACTGTTTATGGTGATCCGTATAAGCAATATCTTTGCGCCTATTTACGATGGGTAAGTAGGCGTCGAGAAAGCTATTTGCCATGGACTTAACAAACTCGAAACTTTGATCAAAGCCAAGCTCGTTGAAGTCGTCAAAAAATAGTCCACCGATACCCCGCGGCTCATTCCTATGCTTGATCTGAAAATATTCATCACATTGCTTCTTAAATTGAGGATAGTACTGATCGCCAAAGTCCTTACAGGCGTCTTTGGCTTTCTGATGCCAGTGGATGCAGTCTTCTTCAAAACCATAGTAAGGCGTAAGATCATAACCTCCACCAAACCACCAAGTAGGTTCTTCGCCTTCTTTCTCCGCTACAAACATTCTGAAATTCGCGTGAGAGGTTGGCACAAACGGGTTGCTTGGATGAATTACCAGTGAGACTCCCATTGCCTGCCAGGCTCTGCCGGCAAGTTCAGGCCTCGTTGCAGTAGCTGAAGCTGGCATTGCATCACCGAATACATGTGAAAAGTTAACGCCGCCTTTCTCGAATATTTCACCATTGCTAATGACCCGGCTAATTCCCGAACCACCCTTTTCTCGGTTCCAGCTATCCGCCTGCGAATTTGCGCTAGGATCTAGCGCCTCCAGTCCATCGCAAATACTGGACTGCAATTCTAGTAGAAAATTTTTGACGTCATTCGGCTTAATCGTGTTCAGTGTATTTCCCTCGCGAATCCTTTAAAGTCTTTCCGACTTCAGAGCATCTAGCCCTAGTTCAGCGGATAACTCTTCCAGAGAGTAAGTCCCGCATCTCGGACGGCTTTGCTGCTTGTCCGAGGCCTCCATCTACTATGCAGGCTATCTTATCTGCAAATTTGTCTTCAAGTATTAATCTAGATCTAATTGCTTCTTCGCCGGCTTCATTCGCCGATGTCGAGACGATAGGCCCGCCGAATGCAGAGCATAATTCCTGCACAATCGGGTGGCCGCTCACGCGTATTGCCACGGATTGATGACCACCCTTAACCCAACCCGGTATCAACTTATCAGAGTCAGGAACTAGCCAGGTAATATGGCCCGGCCACGAAGCACTTAATGTGTCTTTGTGTCCTCTACTCAGTTTATTAAGAAGCGGTTCAAATTGATCGATGCTCCCACTAACTAATATCAGCCCCTTATGTACCGGCCGATTTTTTAGACGAAGGATTTCGCTTACCGCGGCTTCACTGTAGGGGTCACAGCCTAGCCCCCAAACAGCCTCGGTTGGATAGGCAATAATATTACCTTGTTTCAGGTTCTGACAAGCTAGCTGGATGTTTAGCTTGGTCACTTCAATTCTCGTTCACCAATGAGCAACAATGTTGCTCAAATTCGGTAGTATTAACTAAGGAATTCCTGCAATGCCTTGTCTTAGGCTTGCGCTTTTTCACTATTCGCAGCGCGTTTAGCTTTTACTCTGTCAGCTAAGTCGGCATCTGCTTCAAAGTATCTACCGCAGATTTCATGATGGTGTAGGTCGTTTTCTGATCCCATTAAAATGGCAGAAAATGGGTAGCTCATCGCGATTGAACTCTAGAAATTAGTGAAAGAGGAAACTACCGCAGACCGCTAGCCTATGCAAGAAAACTAGACTGGCTGATAGCCCAATCTAAAGTAGCGACCGCCCTCTTGGCGAATCAAGCCTGTTGCTTCGAGTTGAATAAGCTCCGCATTTAACTCCGGTATGCTGAGCTCAAACTCGCCTTGTATCGCCTGAAACAGACATCCCTTATGATCGATAGCCTTTAAGGCTATGAACTTCGAGGCCGGATCCCTCTTTATACCTAGCATTGCTGCATATGTATCTTCGCTTTTAGTTCTTGCAGACTGTTGAACTACGCCAAGCTCGTCCAAAATATCTGCAGGCTCTTCGACCAGTTTGGCTCCCTATTTTATAAGCTGATGACAACCGTGGCTCTGGGGACTAACAACGGGACCCGGCACGGCAAATACATCCCGGTTCGGTGCTAGAGAGAATTACGGCATAACTCAGTCGATCGAAAGTCTTATAGGCCAGCAAGGTTCCAACATCGTTACAGGGGATGGTCAGCTTGTCCTGATTGAACAGAGTACACATTCTGCAACGGAATGGCATCCTCGACCGCTCATCCTCATCGGTCATGCGAGTGCCTTCCTCCTGAATTGACAATATATCACCAGCTACGAAATTATCTTCGTTACCAAGATTAATGACGACTGTGTCCAGTTGTGAAGCAAAGCTCACCTCGCCTAGGAAGGCCGCGATCTGACCAGAAATATCGACACTTGGCTCAGTAGGGAATATGGTCGCATCGATGCTTGATTCCTCTCTAGTTAGTAAGCGGTCGCTAACTCGAATCGTTTTGGTGCCATTGTTAACTAGCAGCTTCCTCATATCGGATGCGACGTTCTCTACAATACTACCAAAGCCCAGATATTCCGTTTCTAGTCCCAGCACTTCTTCTTCGGCTGTGCTCAAGAGACCGAGCGGGCGAATATTTCATCGCCTGTACCTATAGTGAGATTGTCACCTACATTCGCTACGATATAAGGTGCGCTGTCTAATTCGGCGGCGCTAATAATTCTATTTTTGGTAAAACTGCTCTCGATGGGTTCCAGTGGATTAGCAGGAATGGCACTCTAGAGAGCTTCTTCTCGAGCCTGAGGAGAAACCATTCCTACTTCCCGATCGCCTCGCTGCACGAAAACACGGGGTGTTCCGCCCAATATGCTGAGCTTCAGTGTATCGTCAGGATAAATAAGATCAGGGTTATCTAAGTATTCGTCCAGCTGCCAGATTTCAATCCAACGTTCAGGATCTCGTAGGAATTAGCCTGCAATTTCCCATAACGTGTCTCCTTCTACCACGATATAGCTAACAGGATAGTCATCCACAAGCATGCTGGTTTGCCCATGCGCAGACATCAATGTGCTCAAGCTCGCTAGGCCTATTGCCAAAGCTGGCGGTAGTTGTCTAATTCCCAGATTTATTATTCTTAGTCTTCCGCGCTAAAAAGCGTTGAGTTCATATGATAGCAATACGCTATAATTATCACTAGAAGCAGTTCACATACTGAGTCACACTATTTCTGTAGGTTTCACCTCTATGCCAATTTTACAAATTCTGGAATTTCCTGACCCCAGACTAAGGAAAATAGCCGAACCCGTTACTGTTTTCGACGAAAAGCTCGAAGTCTTGATCGAAGATATGCTTGAAACGATGTACGAGGCCGAGGGTATCGGGCTCGCTGCAACTCAGGTGGACGTTCATAAACGTCTATTGCTAATAGATGTATCGGAGAATCGGGATAGTCCTCAAGTATTTATTAATCCAGAAATTGAGATCCTTGAGGCTGAGCTATCCGAGTATGATGAAGGCTGTCTCTCTGTGCCTGGCTTTTATGAAACCGTGTCTCGACCTCGGATGGTAAAGATAACAGCACAAGACTCTAAGGGCGAGAAGTTCGAACTAGTGGTCGAAGACATTCTAGCGACCTGTATCCAACATGAGATAGATCATCTCGATGGCAAGTTGTTCGTCGACTATCTCAGTATATTGAAGAGGCAGCGGATTCGCTCTAAGCTCGAGAAAGAGCATAAGAAGTCTGCCTGAAAAAATGAAAAAATTGCGAATCTGTTTTGCAGGCACACCTACTTTCGCTGCTGCGCATCTGCAAGCATTGCTGAAGGCAGGCCATCATGTGGTCGCCGTCTACACTCAGCCTGATCGCCCCGCTGGCCGTGGCAAAAAATTACAAGCTAGCCCCGTCAAACAAATCGCTCTTGAACATGGACTCCCTGTTTTTCAACCTTCAAGTCTAAAACCCTTGAAGGAAACTGAAACGTTAGCCTCTCTCGATAGCGACTTGATGATCGTAGTTGCCTATGGACTTATTCTTCCAAAAACCATTCTTGATGCTCCAAGACTTGGCTGTCTAAATATACATGCGTCATTGCTGCCACGTTGGCGCGGCGCCGCTCCAATCGAGCGCGCATTGCTAGCTGGCGATAAAATGTCAGGCATCACTATTATGCAGATGGACGAAGGACTGGATACTGGCGCCATGTTGGACAAGGAGTCTGTAGAGATTGCCCCTACCGACAATCGCATCGACCTAGAAGAAAAACTACAAATAGCGGGTCAAACGGCACTTTTAAGAATCCTTAGCAATCTAGAAAAGTATCAATCTGAGGCCACGATTCAGAATGACGAAGATAGCAACTACGCGGTGAAGTTGGAAAAGTCTGAGGCGTTTATCGATTGGCGCCACAGCGCGCCGGAGATTGATCGTCAGATTCGCGCGGGCATAGGAAGAAACCCTGCCTATACGATCTTGAGCGATCAACGTCTTCGCATTCTCGAAGGATCTGTATCTGTGGATAATTCCAACGCAAAAGCAGGGCAGATAGTAGAAAGTGAAAAAACACATTTTACTGTAAGCTGCGGTTCTGGAGCACTCCAGGTACAACGAGTACAACTACCAGGGAAAAAACCCGCAACTGTAAAAGACATCAGCAATTCACGTCCGGAATTGTTTTCTCGCAACGTTACATTTGACTGTGAGCAACCAAAATAGAATGAGTAATAGCCGAGCCATCGTTGCCAAGATACTTTGCTCCCTGCTTAACGATCGGGGCTCACTGAATACCCTGCTCGGTAATCACAAAGACCATCCAGAGTTTAGCCTGATCCAAGAGAGCAGTTACGGTTGCTGTCGCTGGTACTTCGCCTTGGAGACCCTACTCGGTCAGTTACTCAACAAGCCACTCAAGAAGCAGGATTTGGACATTAAATGTCTTATGATTTGTGCGCTCTATCAATTGAGAGAGTTGGAGGTCGCTGAATATGCCGTTATTAACGAGTCAGTTTCCGCCGTCCTGATCTTCAAGAAGCCATGGGCAAAAGGTTTGGTGAATGCCGTCTTGCGCGGCTATCAGCGCAAGAAAGACGAACTAGAGAAGACTTTGACTGCCAGCCAGCCAAATGGAGATCTGGCATTTCCGAAATGGTTAGACTCAGAAATTAGCAGGCAATGGCCAGAGCAGGCGTTATCTGTATTTCACAACAGTAACCAGCGCCCGCCTATGACCCTGCGGGTTAACCTCACTAGAAATTCTCGAGAGCAATATCTTGAATCACTAGCCCAAGCTGGCGTTGGTGCTACTGCCGGGGATTTGACTGATTCGGCTCTGTATCTCGATAACCCGGCCCCCGTTACCGATTTACCTGGGTTCGCTGAGGGCTTGGTAAGTGTGCAGGATGAGGCTTCACAGCTTGTGCCTAACTTACTCCGACTCGAGCCAGGTCAGCACGTCCTCGATGCCTGTGCCGCTCCGGGCGGCAAGAGTTCCCATATGCTTGAAAGTGAAGGCTCACTTACGCGCATGACTTCTATAGATATAAGCCAATCAAAGCTGGACCGAATACGAGAGAATTTGGAGAGGCTGGGACTAGAGTCGAACTTAGTTGCTGCAGACGCCGGCGAACTGGAAGTATGGTGGGACGGCACTCATTTTGATCGCATTCTTCTCGATGCCCCCTGCTCAGCAACTGGCGTCATTCGCCGACACCCGGATATCAAATTGCTACGCAGGCCTGAACAGGTCAAATCCTTGGCAGAAATTCAGTCTAGCCTACTGACTAAATTGTGGACTTGCCTTAAACCTGGAGGCTTGTTGCTCTATACCACTTGTTCCCTGCTACGGCAGGAGAACGAAGAGACTATTAGGCGTTTTCTCGATTCTACTGATAGCGCTAAATATGAAGCCATAGCGGCCGATTGGGGAGTAGAATGTGCTTTTGGTAGGCAGCTTCTGCCAGGTACAAGTTCAGGTCCTGATGGTTTCTTCTACGCGGTTTTAAGAAAAGAATTTGCGTAGAATTTCTAGATTCACCCGTTCGATAAATATTGTAAGGCCAGCATGAAAATAATTATCCTCGGCGCCAACCAGGTTGGCAGCACTCTAGCCGAAACCCTTGCGAATGAGGCCAACGACATTACAGTTGTCGATGCAGATGCCGAGAAGCTTCGGGAACTCAAAGACCATATCGATATAAGCACTGTGGCCGGCCATCCTTCTCTACCTGATGTCTTGGAGAAAGCAGGGGGCCAAGACGCCGACATGATCATTGCGGTAACCGAAAGCGACGAGATTAATATGGTCGCCTGTCGCGTGGCCTACTCTCTATTCCAAACTCAAAAGAAGATCTGCCGTATTCGTGCCTCTTCCTATCTCGTTTCAGATAAATTGTTCGGCGAACACGGTATTGCCGTGAATGCTGTTATCAGTCCAGAGAAAATTGTCTCTGAAGACATCGAGCGCTTGCTAGAGCTGCCTGGTTCATTACAGGTATTGGATTTTGCCGATGGTAAAGTGCAACTCGTCGCGGTAAAGGCATACTACGGCGGCCCGCTCGTTGGCCAAGAAATTCGTTTACTACGCCAGCACATGCCATCTGTGGACACTCGTGTGGCGGCGATCTTTCGCAAGGACCGCCCGATAATTCCCGAGGGCTCTACAGTTATCGAAGCTGATGATGAGGTCTTTTTCGTGGCAGCAACGAAAGACATTCGCGCATGTATGAGCGAACTACGACGCATGGACAAGCCCTATAAAAGATTGATGATCGCCGGTGGTGGAAATATCGGCATGCGCCTAGCCGAGAGTGTTGAAGATCGCTATCAAGTTAAGATTATTGAAAGAGATTTAGATCGTTGTTCTTTAATCTCAGAAACCCTAAATCACGCTATCGTGCTAAACGGCGAAGCATCTCAGCGCGACCTGCTAATAGAAGAGAATATTTCAGATACCGATGTGTTCCTCGCGCTTACTAACGACGACGAAGCCAATATCATGTCCTCCCTTTTAGCTAAGAGGCTAGGCGCGAAGAAGGTCATGGCGCTTATTAACAATCCTGCCTACGTCGATCTCGTCCAAGGTGGAGAGATCGACATTGCTATTTCTCCACAACAGGCAACGATTGGAAAGCTACTCGCACTCGTTCGACGCGGCGATGTAGTAAATGTTCATTCTCTACGCAGGGGAGCCGCCGAGGCCATGGAAGCAATCGCTCTTGGCGATGAAGCTTCTTCGAAGGTTGTAGGCCGGGCTATCGAAGATATCGACCTGCCGGAAGGAACAACGATTGGAGCGATCGTCCGCGGCGATGAAGTTCTTATCGCTCATGACAAGACTGTGGTCGACCCTGATGATCACGTGATCTTGTTCCTTGTAGATCGCAAACGAATTCCTGAAGTGGAACAGCTGTTCCAAGTTGGTTTCAGCTTTTTCTAGAAGCTACGAAAACTATGCATGCCTCAATCATCGTAAAAATATTAGGTATATTGCTAATGCTCTTTAGTGCGTTAGCCAATTTGCCACCTTTGCTCGTCTCTTATATCTATGAAGATGGCATGGCAAGCGTCTTTACGGATTCTCTACTTATTATTTTTAGCATTGGTTTCTTGATGTGGCTGGCGACCGTCAGGTCGCGCGCAGAGCTCGGCACACGAGACGGTTTTTTAGTCGTTACTCTGTTTTGGGTAGTACTGGGCACCGCCGGTTCATTGCCGTTTATTTTTTCCTCTGCAATAGAGCTGTCTATTACCGATGCAGTGTTCGAGTCACTGTCCGGCCTTACCACCACTGGTGCTACAGTGATCTCCGGTCTGGATGATTTGCCCAAGTCGATTCTATTCTATAGACAGCAGCTACAATGGCTGGGCGGAATGGGCATCATCGTGCTAGCTATGGCATTGCTGCCAATGCTTGGTATCGGCGGGATGCAGCTCTACCGAGCTGAAAGTCCTGGGCCCGTGAAAGACAATAAGTTGGTGCCCCGACTTGCAGAAACAGCAAAGGCGCTTTGGTATATCTATCTCACACTAACGGCTGTTTGTGCGCTCGCGTACTGGATTGTCGGCATGGATCTATTCGATGCGATTAGCCATAGCTTCACCACCGTTGCCATTGGCGGCTTCTCTACTCATGATCTTAGCCTCGGTTATTTCGACAATCCCGCTGTTGATATCATTGCCATCATATTCATGTTTATCGCGGGCGTGAATTTTGCCCTGCACTTTACCGCTTGGCAAAAAAGGAGGATTGGTCACTATCTCTTCGATCCGGAATTTAAATTTTACGCATTTATTCTAGGGTCCATCTCGGTAGTCACTGTAGCAGTGCTGTATTTTTCGGATGTTTATCCGAGCCTATTCGAATCCACGGTAAAAGGCGTTTTCCAAGTCGTGTCTATGGCGACGACTACCGGATTCGCTACAGCTGATTTTAATTCATGGCCTCTATTTTTACCCTATGTGCTTCTCTATGCAGCCATCATAGGTGCCTGCGCCGGCTCTACCGGCGGCGGCATGAAAGTCATACGCATCCTGTTGATCTTTAAGCAAGGTTTTAGAGAAGTGCAGCGGTTGATTCATCCGCGCGCCGTTATACCCATCAAACTTGGTGGGCAGCGCGTCTCCGATCGGATAGTGGAATCTGTCTGGGGTTTCTTCGCGGTCTATGTAATGGTGTTTTTAGTGATGCTGCTAGCATTGCTTGCTACAGGACTGGATATTGTTACAGCCTTCAGTGCTGTAGGCGCATGCATAAATAATTTGGGTCCTGGCCTCGCCGAGGTTTCGGTGACTTACGGCCAACTTCCTGCAACGGCGAAATGGATATTGTGTTTTGCGATGTTATTGGGACGGCTGGAGATATTTACTTTGCTGGTTTTGTTTACCCCAATGTTTTGGAAGCGATAACCTATTTTCATTTTTCTATAATTACAGGTAAACGACTTAACTAAGACACATCACTCTAGTTAAGTATGGTGAGAAGTTAGTAAAACTTTTCTCCATCTGGCTGTTTTCGAAATCGTTTGTACTCCCACTGGTATTGTTCCACGGCCATGAGTACACAGTCTTCTACAGACTTGTTAAGTCCACGAACCGATGTGGCTAGGTTTTCGTTGTAGATCGATTGATCCGCCTCTCGAATAATTAACTTAAACCCGTCCCGCTTCGGTAGGCGCACCACAAAGCCACAGAACACTCTGGCCTGCGAACGCGCTACGAGCTTGCTTACCAATGTCATCGTTAACGCTTGCTTACCAAAAAATTTAGCGAACTCTCCTCCTTCTTCATTCGGCACTTGGTCAGGCAAAACGCCAACCAACTCCCCTCTCTTCAGCGCCTTGAGAACCAATGAGACCCCCTTTATGTCGGTCGGTGCCAGTTTCATTCCACCGCGTGACCGAACTCGCCGTAGCATGCGGTCTAGCGCAAGCAGCTTCGGCGGCTGATACATGAACGTCGATTCAATGTTCTGACTGACATAAACAGCGAATATTTCCCAATTACTCAAGTGGGGCGCCAACAATACAATGCCCTGATTGCTGTTCACGGCTTCCTGGAAACTCTCAAGGCCTTCGGTCTGAGTAACGAGCGAATAGGTCTTTTCTATCGGTAACATCCACGACTTGCCCATCTCCATTGCTGTGCTCGCGGTGCTAGTCAGGCTCTCTTTCGCAAGACGGGAGATTTCTTTAGCCGGCAAATCAGGAAAACAGACTTTTAGATTCTTTAATGTCGTATCTCGTGCTCTATTGGGAAGATAATAGAGCATTGCCCCCCAGATCGAGGCTAGCCCATGGACAACACATAGTGGTAGCCTCGCCGTTATGAATAGGAACGAGAGTAGGAAATAGTATTTAACTGTAGCGATAATAATTTCTCATTTAGATAGATAGGTCGATAGAATTAGATGGAAATGGAAGCATAATTATCGCGTATAAACAATCGGCCGATTCTTAGTCACTATCCCCTTATCTGGCCGGCAGGTGGATTAGTTCGAGATAATCGAGGATAATTGCAAGCCTTTGACTTTATAGCCATTTAACAAGACAGACCATTCTAATCTATTCAACCAAACCGGCCAACGCGTGAAAAAAAATTTAGACAGTAGCACCTTTCAAGGACTCATTTTTGCCTTGCAGCAGTTTTGGGCTGATCAAGGATGCGTCATCATGCAGCCACTCGATATGGAAGTAGGCGCAGGGACGTTCCATCCGGCTACTTTTTTGCGTGCCATCGGGCCAGAGACCTGGAATACCGCTTACGTTCAACCCTGTCGTCGGCCTACTGACGGTCGTTATGGCGAGAACCCCAATCGGCTGCAGCATTATTATCAGTTTCAAGTGCTCCTGAAGCCCTCTCCAAAGAACATTCAAGAGCTCTACCTTGATTCGTTGCGTGCTCTCGGTATTGATATGTCGATACACGATATTCGATTCGTCGAAGACAATTGGGAATCTCCAACTCTCGGCGCCTGGGGATTGGGCTGGGAAGTATGGCTGAATGGAATGGAAGTAACTCAGTTTACTTACTTTCAGCAAGTAGGTGGATTGGAGTGTTACCCCGTGAGTGGCGAAATCACCTACGGTATCGAGCGAATCGCTATGTACCTCCAAGGCGTCGACAGCATCTATGACATTGTATGGGCCGACGGTCCCGATGGCGTAGTGACCTATGGTGATGTTTTTAAACAGAACGAAGTAGAGATGTCCGCCTTCAATTTTGAACATGTCGATGTCGATATTCTTTTCCGTAATTTCGATGATTGCGAGCGGCAATGTGAGGCTCTCATAGAAAAGCAGCTGGCACTTCCAGCCTATGAGCAAGTACTAAAGGCCTCGCACTATTTCAATTTACTCGATGCCAGGAATGCCATCTCGGTGACTGAGCGACAGCGCTTCATCCTTCGCGTCAGGACTCTCGCGCGCGCAGTGGCTGAAGCCTATTACGCGAGCCGCAAACAGCTCGGTTTTCCGCTAGCGAGCGAAGCGCTCCGTAAGGAATTTTTGGAAAAATAGTCATGTCGAAAAAAGATTTTCTAGTAGAATTAGGCACAGAGGAATTACCTCCTAAAGCACTACTCAAGCTCTCGAAATCATTTCATGCCGGAGTAGTAGAGGGCCTAAAGAAGGAGTCTCTGGCTCATGGTGAGGTGAAGTCCTTCGCTACCCCTCGCCGATTAGCCATATTGGTTTCTGCGGTAGATGCAAAACAGGCTGATAGGCTAACCGAAAAATTTGGTCCAGCTGTAAAAGCTGCGTTCGATCCCGATGGCAATCCCACGCGTGCTGCGGATGGATTCGCCAAATCTTGTGGTGTAACCGTTGCTGACTTAGGCCGTGCTCCGAAAGACGGAGTAGAGAAACTTTGCTTTTCGTTCACACTGCCTGGCAAGTCGACAAATGAGTTATTGCCTGCAATCGTCAATTCCGCTCTCGTCAAGCTCCCTATACCTAAAAGAATGCGATGGGGCACATCGAGAGATGAGTTTGTGCGGCCGGTCCACTGGTTAGTGATGTTGTTCGGTGAGGAAGTTGTTCCATCTACTATTATGGGAGTGGAGTCAGGCGCCGATAGTTTTGGTCATCGCTTCCATCATCCCGATAAGATCCGCATCAACAAGGCGAGCGAGTACGAGGCTCTTATGCTGGAGCCTGGCAACGTGATCGCCGATTTTACTAAACGTAGAGAGCTGATTCGAACTGCAATTCTCGCAGAGGGTGTGAAGCTCAATGCCAATACCGTCGTTGATGAATCGCTACTGGACGAGGTTACAGGCCTCGTTGAATATCCAGTTGCCTTAACGGGAAAATTCGATAAACTATTTTTAGAGGTCCCATCAGAAGCCCTGACACTCGCTATGAAATCTCATCAAAAATGCTTCTATTTGTTAAACAATGAAGAAGATTTACTGCCGTATTTCGTAACCGTAAGCAATATTCGTAGCAACGATCCTTCTCAGGTCACAAAGGGTAACGAGAGAGTAATTCGCCCTCGCCTAGCAGATGCGAAATTTTTCTATGAGACTGATAAGCAAGCATCCTTAGAAAGTCGGTTAGACCAACTAAAGAAAGTCGTGTTTCAAAAGAAGCTAGGTACAGTCTACGATCGTAGTTTAAGAGTCGCGAACCTAGCCAAATTTATAGCAGTAGACACAGGCCAGAACGAAGCACAAAGTGAGAGAGCTGCCATGCTTTCTAAGTGTGACTTGGTCACGAATATGGTTGGAGAATTTGCCGATCTTCAGGGCGTAATGGGTTCTTATTATGCTGCCAATGATGGTGAGCCCGAGCTAGTAGCCACTGCAATTAGTGAGCAATATATGCCCAAATATGCGGGCGGCGATCTCCCGTCTACTGCCATAGGTAGCATATTAGCTATTGCCGATAAACTCGATTCGATTGCGGGATTATTTGCCATCGGCCAACCCCCAACCGGCTCCAAAGACCCTTTCGCTCTTCGCCGCTCAGCCATAGGTGTATTGCGCATTATGGTTGAGAACAAATTAAATCTAGACCTCCTAGCCTGCATAGAGACATCGTTAAAGGGATTTGAGTCACTAGAGATAGACAGCGATACGGCCGAGAAAATATTTGAGTTCATGCTCGAAAGATTTCGCAGTTGGTATTCAGACGAAGGCATCCCTAGCAATGTTTTCCAGTCGGTTATGGCAGTCAAACCGCGAAAGCCCTATGATTTTGCGAAACGAATACAGGCTGTATCTAGTTTCGTAAAGCTCAATGAATCAGCTGCCTTAGCTGCAGCGAACAAACGTGTTTCAAACCTATTAGACAAAGTTGACGATACCTCTTTGTCGACTGAGGTTAGCGCAAAACTATTAGTTGATGACGCTGAAAAAGTGCTCTTTCAACAGTTGCGTGACAAAGAACTTAGTACAGCGCCCTTGTTCGACGGAGGCGACTATACGTCAGGGCTTGCGGAACTTGCCCAGCTAAAAGAATCAGTAGATAGCTTTTTTGATGACGTGCTTGTAATGTGCGACGACAAGTCTGTACAAAATAACCGCATTGCGCTGTTACAACGATTGCGCGACATTTTTCTTAAAGTGGCTGATATATCTTTCTTGCACACCTCTTAGGCCGGTATAGTCAAAGCGAGCAACCATGAAGATTATAGTGCTAGATCGTGATGGCGTTATCAATCAGGACTCGGATGACTATGTAAAATCAGTGGAAGAGTTCGTTCCCATCGACCATAGCATCTCTGCCATAGTACGACTGTGTGCTGCAGGCTTTAAAGTGGTGGTTGCAACTAATCAATCTGGCCTTGCTCGTAAATATTTTGACGAAAAAAAGCTATCTGAAATGCATCTTTTTTTGTGCTCTATGGTAGAAGAGGCTGGCGGCGTCATTGAAGGAATATTCTATTGCCCTCATCATCCGGATGATGGTTGTTCTTGCAGAAAACCGGGAACAGGCCTGCTTGTTCAGATCGAAAACGAGTTCGCATGTAAGCTTGAAGGTTGCTACTTCATAGGAGATAGCTTGAAAGATATAGAAGCTGCTCGTGCTTTCGACTGTAATCC
>JAPKAI010000034.1 GCA_028825335.1 Gammaproteobacteria bacterium
AAGGCAGATTGCGGGTGCGCCGCTGGCGAACGATATTGTGAGCTGTCAGTTAAAGCGTATCGACCTAGCCGACTATGCTATTTCCTTTGCGGCTGAAGAGTACCAGCAGTTATTGAACGTATTTCCAGGTGGGGTCTGTGATTGGTCGCGAGGCGACCGCAGCGGCTCGAGACACCAGGGTACGTGGAAGTCTTTCGGTCCCTCGCCGATAAATAAGCTCTACTAGCCAGCTGAGCCATCAGTAACTCTAGTGTCTGCTAACGGCCCTTACATAGGCAGTTGGCGAATAAAAATTATTATTTATCAATAAGCAGCGATTTTTGTCGTCGTGCTTTCTTAGCGATTTTTAGCTTTTCTTGCAGCGCTAATTCAAAAGCTGGCGCAATTAGTTTGCCAAGAACCGTTACTCTCTTGATGCCGTTCGACTACACCTTCGCATGCAGCAATTGCATGTGCATCTCAAACTGCGCGAGCAGATCCCCTGTTAGTTGTTCCAGAGTATATCCCGCTACATCGTACTGCTGAGGACCTTCTTTTAGATAAACTTCGGCACGCCAATAGGTTTTTTCCTGGTCGCGTCGCGGCAGTTTGGGAAATGCTACCGATGGAATTCCGTATTCGCGTAGGCGAATCTCGTACTTAAATTCTGTGGTGGTGCCATGGTCGACAATTAGCTTGATCATGGTGTGAGTTTCTTCGATGCGAGATTGTAACTGAGTTGCATCAATTTGCAGCGATACCTCTTGCATAGCCGGCCTTGCTATTTGTTCAATAAAGTCGCGGACGTCTTGCTGGCGATGCTCGCCGATTAGTGCGCGCAGGCGTTGCTGCCAGTGTTTAGGTGAGGGAGATTGGGGAACTCTGGGCACAGTACCTGGCAGATAGGGCCGTTTGATGGTTTCCATATGCAGCCCCTTGATGAGCCCGATACACATGAGGAACATAACGCAGGCGAAGGGCAGTGCGCTGATAATTGATGCTGTTTGCAATGCTGACAGGCCTCCTGCAAGTAGCAGTGCTGCGGCGACGACGCCTTCGGTCACGGCCCAAAAGATTCGCTGCCACACAGGTGGGTCCTCGTTGCCGCCGGAGGTAATGATGTCTATTACCAGTGAGCCCGAGTCGGATGAGGTAACGAAGAAGGTCATAATCAATAAGGTGGCGACCAGTGACATTAAGGTGGACCAAGGCAGCTGCTCTAGCATCATAAATAGTGCAGTTGGTGAGTCTTCCAATGCGGTGTTCACCAAGCTGACGCCGTTGTCGGCCAGTTCCATGACGAGTGCCGTGTTGCCGAAAAAGCTAAGCCATAGAAAGGTGAAGCCTGCGGGCACCAGCAGCACGCCTGTGATGAATTCGCGAATAGTGCGGCCTCGGGAAATGCGTGCGATGAACATGCCTACAAACGGGGACCAAGAGATCCACCAGGCCCAGTAAAACAGCGTCCAATCCCCCATCCATTCGATAGGCTGATAAGCATGAAGGTTGAAGGTCATCTCCACCATGCTCGACAGGTAGCCGCCGATGTTTTGCAGTAGGGCTCCTAACAGAGTGGCGGTTGGGCCTGCGAGTAAGATGAATGCCAGCATCACTATGGCAAGCAAAAGATTGAGTTCGCTGAGGCGGCGGATGCCGGCATCGAGACCCGCAACTACCGAGATCGTCGCCATGGCAGTGATGAAGCCGATGAGAATTATTTGCACGGTGGTGGACACTTCCACGTCAAACAAAAAGCTCAACCCAGCGTTCACCTGCATGACACCAAGCCCTAATGACGTAGCAACGCCGAACATGGTGCCTAGTACTGCAAAAATATCGACGGCGTGACCGATAGGCCCATAGATACGATCGCCGATGAGTGGGTAAAGCGCGGATCTAATCGACAAAGGTAGGCCGTGACGAAAGGAGAAGTAAGCTAGCGAAAGGCCAACCACTATGTACACCGACCATGCTTGCAGTCCCCAGTGAAAGAAGGTAATTTCCATCGCGCGACCTGCCGCCTCGGCAGTACCACCGATGCCAGAGGGCGGCTGGGCGAAGTGAGTGAGTGGTTCGGAGACTCCGAAGAACAAAAGGCCGATGCCCATGCCGGCACTGAATAACATGGAGAACCAACTAGCGTAGCTGTAGTCCGGTTCGGAGTCGTCGGGCCCGAGTTTGATATTGGCGAAGCGACTAAAAGCGAGGTAGATCACGAAGCCAAAAAAGAAGGCAATTGACACCATGTAGAACCAGCCAAAGTTAGTCACTAGCCAGTTCTGAATAGCGCTAAACGTCACCGCTGCGTGTTCGCTGAATCCCACCCCGTAGGCGCACACCAACACGATGAGGCCAGCCGAGATAAAGAACACCGGACGACAAACACTGTCGAGCAGTTTAGGGCCTGTATTTGCCTCTGGGATGTGTTGGTCCATGTGTGCTTCTTCCTGTTAGGGTTTGAATTACGGCGCTTGTTCTAGCGCTTCATCGCTGGGAGATAGTGCAACCAGTTCGGCGCCCAGTGACTGCTTAAGGGATTCTAGAAAGGAGCTGTATTTTCGCCACTGGCCGACGCCAGAGCTGTTGACCGGTCTGCGCACCTGCTCAGAGCTAGGAGTTCTTACATTGCGCTCGGTTTTGTGAAAATCCATGCAGGCTTGCTCAAACGGTAGGCCACAGAATTCCAGTAGCCTGCGCACCTCACTCCCTAAGTCTGCGATCACGTCTTCATTGTTCACTCTTAGCGCGAAGCCGGGCAATACCTTGTCCCAGTGATCCATCAGGGTTACATAGTCGAGGTAGTATTGGCCGATATCGGCTAAGGAATAGCTGAATTCCTGGCCCTCGGCAAACAGCTGTTTGAAACCACTGAAACAGCAGTCTAGTGGATTGCGGCGGGCGTCGATAATTTTCGCGTTTGGCAGTATTAGTTTAATAAGACCGATGTGGCGAAAGTTGTTAGGCATCTTGTCTATGAATAGTGGTGCGCCCTGACGATGGCTCCGGGTATCTTCAATAAACTCTTCGCCAAACTGGGCGAGTTCTTTGTGGCTCAAAAGTTCCAGAACCTGTGGGTAGCCTGGAGCGGCTCCGTTAACGACATGCCGGCGTAAGCGTTGTGCTAAGGATGGAACATTAGGCAGTTCTAAGGTTCCATCTACCTGAGAGTGGCTAGACAGAATCTGCTCGATGAGAGTCGACCCCGCCCGCGGCATGCCCACGATAAAAATAGGGTCTGCGCTGCTATGGCCAAAGTCATTTTTCTCGATGAGCAGTCTTGCGCTTACGTGCTCTTTCTGCAGTGCCAGCTCTTTAGTGATCTGGTCGGCATCGTATCGGCTCTGTGACTTCTTTAAGTGATTGCCTTGCTCGTAAAAGGCAAACGACTGGTCTACATCTTTATTGTCTTCAAAGGCTTTGCCCAGCGCGAAGCAGAGGTGAACACGCTCCATAAACGAGAGATTGTCGTCCTGCTGCAGTGCCAGCATCTGCTGCATCTCTTCGTCGCTAAAACGATAAGTCTTTAGGTTGGCGAGCGAGAAGTAGGCCTCTCCATGTCTCGGGTAGGCGGTGATGGCTTGCTGGTAGCTAGTGATGGCGCTTGCAGACTCACCCTTCGTCTTGAGGGCATGACCCTGAGACGTAAGCGTGATGGGATCATTTGGCAAGACCTTGAGGAGTTCGTCAAAGGTCGCCAGCGCCTCATCAAACTGGCCGGACTGCATGCACTGCACTGCATACAGTGACTGGAACTGGGGGTTGCTAGGCTCGCGATCTAGTAGCTGACGCGCCTGCTCTTGGGCGGCGAGGTGTTGCTGACGTTTGCGCAGTACTTGAATGTAGTCGATGTGTACGCGGATATTGTCGGGGGCTAAGAGGCTGGCTGAGTGCAAGAGAAGTTCAGCGTCTTCTAGTATCCCGAGTCGCATGCCAATGTCCGCCAGCAGGCGCATGGCTTCGATATGATGAGGTATCTTTGTCAGAAATCGACGACATAACTCTTCGGCGCGTAATAGCTTGCCCATAGAAATGAGATCGATGACGGCGATCAGTGGTTTTGGTAGGGCGAGCAGCTCTTTCAGCTGGCCTTGCACGTGCGACAACCGGGCGTGTTCGTTGCGCTCGTTATGAAACTCTATTCTTGCGCGATAACTGGCTTCAAGCGCTGGATTATAGAAGCAGGCACGATCAAAGGCTCTCAGCGCCTTATCTTTATCGCCTAGGGCGCGCTGATTGTAGCCCTCTTCCTGATGGGCGCGGCCGTGCTCTGGCTGCACTGACTTTAGGTGAGAAAGAGATGCAAGAGCGGCTTCATATTGCTTCGTGTAACGAAGGCAGACGGCGCTCATGTAAAGCGCCTCCGGCTCGTCCGGCATTGATTTGAGAAGTGTCTGTAAAGCTTCTAGAGCCGCAGGAAATTGCTGCCCCTGAATTAGCTTCTGAGCGGCCTCAAGGCCGCTGGCAAGCTCGCCTAAATCGGATCCTGGGTTTTGCGAGTTCGTTAAACTCACAGGCACCCCCGAGGGGTGCCTGATCTATGACGAGTTGAGAGGGCGCCGTGCATCGTTGCCTAAAAGTCGTAGGCGATTCGGACTCCGCCCGTGAACGGTCTGGCGTAAGTCACGCGCTGGCGATCGTAAATAAACGAGCCCGCGATTTCTGCGCGCTCGTCGCCAATATTTTCGGCAAAAAGATCCACCGACCATTGATCGCTACTAATGCCAGCGGTCAGGCCAAACATAATCCAGCTGTCCATGCGACTTCGATTGATTGTAATAATGTCGCTGTAGGCTTCGTCGGAATAAGTCACGTGTGGCATTATATGGGCTATACGCCCAGCGCCGATGCTCCATTCATAGCGAGCACGCAGGTTAAATTGAACCTCCGGCGCAAACGCCAGCGAATCGCCTAGGATAACGTCGTTGGTAGGCGTGATCACCTTAGTGATCTCGGTGTCTAGTAGGGAGAATGCACCTGTCACTGTCAGTCCGCTGATTGAAGGAGGTGTCCAGATGAAGTCGCCTTCGATTCCGCTAACCTCGGCATCTGCTGCATTGTCAGAAAAGAACAGATTAGTGATGCTAGGGTCAAAAATAGTTGTCTGTAGCTTTTCAATTTCTGAGAAAAAGATCGCACCGTTGAAGCGCAGTGTATAGTCCAGCAGATCCATCTTCCAACCTAGCTCGTAGTTTGAAAGGTCATCCGTGTCGATAGCGAAGGGTACCGTAAAGGTTCCGGCGGGGTTAGTCTTGCCGCCAGGGCGATTAAGTAATCCAGGTCTGAATCCTTCAGAGAAAGTGGCGTAAACCAAAGTGTTGGCATCCGGCGTCCAGTTCAAACTGAATTTAGTGATAATGCCATCAGTGGAGGCGGTATCTGGGTTAGGATCACTAAACAGGGTGTCTAGGTTGTTGCCGGCGTTATTGTCTGTCGTTTTACCAAAGTTACCGAAAGAGCCAGCAGCGCTGCCTTTAAGATCGACCTCGATATCGTACCAACGCGCTCCACCGATAATGCTAAATTGATCGCTCAAGTCAAAAGTTACCTCACCGAACACCCCTTTCTGCTCATCAGTACGCACCACGTCATTGCGAAAGATCACGCCGTTAGGCCATTGACCAGTATCTCTGACTGTCGCGCCTTGAGCCGAGAAATTAGGGCCGAAGCCGCGCGTCACGCCATCAAAAGATATCGCCTCGGTCGAACCAGGATAGGTGAAGTTATTCAGTTCCTGTAATTCGAGACTGCTATAGAAGCCGCCAAATGTGGCGCTGATGGGTCGGTCTGGATCGGTCGCGAATCGCAGTTCGTGGGTGCTGATCTCAGTCTCGGTGTTGCTTTTAACAAATAGATTAGGCGCTTGACAGGTTCCCATCGGCGCAGCGCCAGGGTAAGTCACGCTGCCATCACACACGTAATAAGGCAAATACTGACCGACAAACAGGTAATCAGAGTAGTCGACTAACTGATCTACTTCGCGATCGGTGAATGCTCCGGCATAAACAACTTCAAGCTCGCCTAGCATTCCCTTAAGAGTCCAGCTGGTGTTGCTGAACGTGTCTTCTATGGAGTCTTCCTGGTAACGCTGAATTTCAAGATCACCTAGATTGGGGTCGGCAAAGAAGACACCCTCGGTTTCGAGTTCCTGTTGCGCGTGGCCGACTGTTAGATTCCAGTTGTCGTTAATTTCCCAAAGGCCTGTGAGTCGAAAGCCGGAATATGTTGCGTCATTAAAATCTTCCTCAACTCGGCTGCCATTGTCAGCATCAATAAACCGAACGCCGCTTAGATCGGAGGCCGCTTGAAAGCCAGCCCGACCCGCAGCAACTGGAAGCCCGTTGGCGCGTACTGTGCCCTCGGGCCGGAAGCGTGCACTTTCGCTTGCATTGAGTGTGCCCGCGACGTTGTCGATATAGCCACCTTGATTGTCGACGTAAACAACACCGCGCAAGGCAAAGCTATCCGTAACCGGAAGATTGATGACCCCCTCCACGTTATTGCTCATCTCACCATCTTTAGTGAATGCAGAGCCGAACTTGACGCTGGCACTGGTGGAGCCGAGGTCAGGTTTGTTAGTAATCAGGCGCACCGTACCAGCCTGTGAACTGGCGCCGAAAAGCGTGCCCTGAGGGCCCGCTAATACTTCAACTCGCTGCATGTCGGCTGCGTAGACGTCGAGGTTTCGACCCGGCTGGGCCAGAGGCTGTTCATCAAGGTAAAGGGCAACATTAGGTGCTAACCCGGCAACTCCAGCGGTGGTGAGTCCTGGGGTGGTAGATGCCACGCCGCGGATGTAGATTGTGTTTTGGCCGGGGCCGCTGCCGCCGGCGGTAACGTTGGGCAATTGCAGCAAATAATCTTCGAAATTGGTCACGCCCAACTGGTCAAGGGATTCCTCAGTCAGGGCGGAGACAGCGACTGGAACATCCTGCATACTCTCCTCGCGTTTGGTAGCAGTGACGAGAATTTCCTCAATCTGAGCCTGAGCTGGGATAATCACAGAGCTGCTTGCCAGAGCGATTGCGAGATGTAGCTGTTTCTTGCGGAACATAAAAGGTCCTTTTTATTGTTGGTTGGATAAGGAGCGCACTAAAGTATAACGAATTGAAAGTATTATTGCATCAGCGAATAATCGGCGACGGCAGGCTTTGATGCAACAGGCTTGGATAATAATATTTAAAAACAATTACTTATCTAGATTTTTTGGGGTTTTTCACTCTGGCAAAATTAGGTGAATTATAAAAAGAATGTTAGAAGTCTAAGTAAATCAGGCGAAACCAAGCAAGCTACCCTGTCAGAGCTCGGCAAGTGAAGTGAGGTCTTATGAAAGATTATGAAGAATTGTTTATTGCGTTGCGGCGTATTACCCGAGCCATCGATCTGCACTCAAAGAAACTGCAGCGAGAAACGGGTCTAACTACTTCGCAATTGCTGGTGCTAGAAGCCATCGTGAAACTGGACGCATCCACGCCCAGTAATATTGCCAAAGAAGTCCAGCTCTCTCAGGCCACGGTGACTAACCTTGTCGACAGGATGGAGCGCAATGCGTTAGTCCTTAGACTGAAATCTAGCGCGGACAAGCGCGTGGTAGAAGTACAGCTAACCGAGAAGGGAAGACAAATGGTTGAGTTGGCGCCTGAGCCATTGCAGGCTGGGTTTCTCAGGGAGTACCGGAAGCTTGAGCGCTGGGAGCAGCATCAGCTCATTGGATCCATGCAACGAGTCGCCGTACTCATGGACGCTGAAGATATCGATGCGTCGCCTATTCTGACTACAGGTGAGTTGGGAGGGGCTTAGCAGCGCATTTTCCCGGGTTATTGCAAGATAAGCGTTTGATGCTAGCGCAGATATTAACGTCATTTTCGCGAAACACTCTAATACTTCAATTCGACCACAACCATGAAAGGTCCTTTGTCGTTTATGCTGCCGAAAAAGTAAGTCTCTCCTACAGTCATCAACATTCGTTCCTGAAAGCGGGGACAAACGGGTTATGAGTTTCCATGCCGCTGTGTGCAGCTTATTCAATCTAGGACGATATTTAATTTCAGCAGAGAACTATCGGTATTTTGGGGCACGTGCCTTTGCGGCTTGGGAAAAGGCAGTGGCGATATAGAGGAAGCTAAACTGTGGATTTTGCTGATTTTGAGAGCTAACTTGTCAATACCCTTTTTAACGACACCTAAATGATCACTCACCAACTTATTCGGCTCGTGACTCTTTCAGGGGCGCGCCTTGTCGTAGTTGTTATTCACAGCCTGACATAAATGCTATTCCCCTTATTGATTAACGTCAACTTGGTGGGCTCTCAAGAGGACAAATAGGCTACACCTAATTGACCGTTGTCGCCGAAGGACCAGGAAACTGCAAGCGCAATTCCCGTTTCAGCACTTTCCCATTTGCGTTGCGGGGTATCACATCAATAAATGCTGCCGCCTTAGGCAATTTGAATTTCGCCAATTTTCCATCGCAGAATTTCAGCACATCCGCTTCCTGTAATTGTTCGGTTTTTTTTACGACAACCGCAAAGGGAGATTCACCCCATTTTTCACTTGCTTGACCAATCACTGCAACCTCGCTTACTTGAGGGTGAGACAGAATCACATTTTCGATCTCCGCTGGATAGACGTTCTCCCCGCCTGAAATAATCATGTCTTTAATCCGATCCTGAATGTAAATGAAGCCTTCTTCATCCACCGATGCCACATCACCTGTTCTGAACCACCCATCCTCGGTAATACTTTCTCGTGTCGCATCTGGATTATTCCAGTATTCAATCATTATGTGCTCACCACTCATCCAGACTTCACCCTGCTCCCCCGGAGGACAGATATCTCCATTGCTATCAACTACCTTAACATTAGTATGGAAGAAGGCTTTCCCCGTTGAACCAATTTTTGACAGCGCGTCCTCGGCACTAATAACACACGCGGGACCACAGCATTCAGTGAGCCCATAAATTTGATGAACTTCGATATTCAAATCTGCATATTGCTGAATCAGATTAACTGGAAGTGGCGCTGCCCCACTCTGTACCCAACGTAAACTTGAATAATCATAATGGGTGATATTTGGCACTTGTGTCATAAAATTTAACATCGCTGGAACGAGAAGCGTGTTGGTAATTTTTTCTTTCTCTATTAATTCCCATGCTCTTTTTGGATCAAATTCTTGCATAACAACGCTGGTGACACCCTGGTAAATATTCAGCACCAAGGGAGTCAGCGATCCAACATGAAAAAGTGGTAGCGCTACTATGTAACGATCACCATCTCTCAAATCACAGGACGCACCAAATGTTATCAGCGCCCACATACAAGTATGATGAGAATGAACAACACCTTTCGGCAATCCAGTCGTGCCAGAGGTGTACATTATAAAAAGTAAATCATCATCCTTTGCCAAAATTTCTGGCTGGCTATCATCAGCAGCACCACGGAATTGATCATAGTCTTGGAAAAACTCCGAATCCCGGCCATTAGCAGCTACTTGAATCCAGTTTTCTACATGTGTTTTTTCACCTCGATCATGCAAATCTTTCATCATACCGACGAACTGCTCACCAAAAACGATCGTCTTTGCTCCACTGTCCTTTAGAATAAATTCCAGTTCATTCGACACCAGACGCCAATTCAACGGCACAATAACGCCACCTATCTTCGCGATGGCGAAAAATGCTTCGATAAATTCGACACTGTTCATTAATGCGAGGGCGACGCGATCACCTGGCTTAATCCCCAATCCTTTTAGGGCATTGGCAAAGCGATTGCTACGAGAATCGAGTTCTGCAAAGCTGATGCGAGAACCTGTTTTGCCATCCACATAGGCTTCACGATCGGGGTTTATTATTGCTCGTTTGCTGAGAAGCAAACCAATGTTGTTTTTCATTAATTGTTCTTCCTATACACAAACCAGCAGGCGATTTATTCGTCCGCCAGACCTACACGATTAGAGCATTACCAGGAATGTGAAAGTTATAACCATAACCTGCGTTGACGTACATCAAGCCGTGTGCGATCAATACTCCGCCGCCACTAAATGATCCGCCAGTAGCCTCCATTCACCGACATACCTACTCTGGTCGGCATAGATAATAGTTCCTTGTCCGTTGTATTCGTCATCCTTGAATTCACCGACATAAACATTCCCATTAGGATAATTAATAGTCCTAATGTCCTGCCCATAGGAAACATTGGCTAGTGCCATTAGCAGGAAGGCTACAGTGGTTAATAGTTTTTCCACTCACAATCCTGATAATCAGACTCAATGCACCTTGTTGCTATTTGTTGAGCTTGAGTTAGTTGATCAGGGGTTAGCCTTTCGGCAACTATGTCTCTATTGCGTTTTGCGTCTTCTTTGCCTTGTGCTGCTGCAACTGACCACCAGATATAACCTCTAACATTGTTCTGTGGCACACCGTCTCCATTGGCATACATGATTCCGAGATTGTTCTGGGCTTCGGCATCACCTTGTTTAGCTGCTAACCGGTACAACTTAAACGCTTCTGCAAAATTCTCAGGAACACCCAGTCCATAGTGGTACATGAGTCCTAAATTGTACTGGGCAGCGGCATAACCTTGTGCAGCAGCTAATCGAAACCACTTAACCGCTTCTGCATAATTCTCAGGAACACCGTCTCCATTGCCATACATGATCCCGAGATAGGACTGAGCACGAGCAAGACCTTGTTTAGCCGCTAATCGATACCACTTAACTGCTTCAGCATCATCCTCAGGAACACCTTCTCCGTTGGCGTACCTAATTCCTAGGTTTAACTGGGCCTCTGCATCTCCTTGTTCAGCCAAGAGTTTGGCCTCGTCAAACTCTGACTGGGCGTTAGCAGTTACAGATAAGCAGAGAAGAAGTATTACAGAGGCTAGCTTGTTCAAGTGGCGCTCCAGATGGTTCGATCTAACATACAGACAGGCTATGCCCCATTGTGATTGCCGTCAACAGTAGGTGGCTGACACAGAGTGGCAACAAACATAGAAGCAGAGATGTGAGTGTCTGAGCAGGTGCGACTACACAGTCTATTTAACCTGTTTTATTGCCATACAACTCATAATCAATACCCTGTTATAAATGTATTGAACGCGTCCTTCTCTCCCCGTTGGCTCTCGATAACGAGCCATTCGTTGAAACTGCGTTCTTTCAAGTCGTGCATGATAGTTACTCGGTAATATAGGCCGGTGGTTTCCGGTAATCGGTTCAAGTGATGTAGAGAATATTCAGTCTAACTCTAGTTACAATAATGTGCGCTTGGGCATCCAAGGTCATTTCAATTTGTAACAGGTGGCCTGCTCGGCTGGCCGAATAGCGCTTGATTAATGCAATGTAGTGGTTTAATTTCAATGGCTTACATCTAAGGCGCTTTCAATAGTGAGCACAAGGCCGGAGCTTTGGCTTAACGGAGAACTAACACAATGATTACGTTCAAGAAACTAATCACCATTGCTGCAATTACTCTTAGCAGTTCAGCAATGGCCGCCGAAAATTACGAGCCTGCCAGAACCGCTTCAGGCAAGCCAGACCTGCAGGGGTTCTGGACTAACGCCTCATTGACCACGATGCAGCGTTCCAGCAATTATGCAGAGCTCGGACTCACAATTTCCCTAGAGCAGCTTGGTGAACTCACTGCGAACCATCATCAGAATGTACGTCAGGCTACCGATGACAACCAGGTGCAGGGCGAACTGCCATCGGGTAAAGATCTCGGGCAGGGCCGTGGATATAACGCATTCTGGGTAGATCCAGGCTCCGCATTTGGCTATGTCAAAGGCGAGTATCGCACCTCTTGGATTACTTATCCCGAGAGCGGGCGCATACCCTATTCCGAAGAGGGAAGTAGGCTGCGTCAGGAAAACCGCGCTAAATTTTCAGGCAATGATGGCCCGGAAGGACGAGCACTTGGTGAGCGCTGCATCATCGGATTCGGCAGCACTGGTGGCCCGCCCATGAACAATGTGCTGTACAACAATATGTACCAGATCGTGCAGACAGACGACTACGTGATGATCATGGTGGAGATGGCACACGATGCACGCATCATTCCTATCGATAAAGATCACCGTCCAGACGCATGGAAGCCTTGGCTGGGTGATTCGGTCGCGCACTGGGATGGCGATGTTCTGGTGGTTGAGACTAGAAACTTGCATCCACAGCAAGCGCCGCGCAACGTTGCAGCGTTGTCAGATGAGGGAGTGGTAGTAGAGCGCTTTAGCCGCTTCTCCGATGAGCAGGTCCTGTATGAGTTCGAAGTCAGAGACCCGATCTTTTACACCGAAGCTTGGAGCGGTGAGATGGCATTCAATACGACGGACACTCAGCCCTATGAATATGCTTGCCATGAAGGAAATTACGGTCTGCCTGGTATCTTAGCCGGTGCGCGCCGATTGGAAATGGATGAGGAGTAGTCAGCTCGTTTCAGTTTAGTAAATAGAAAGGGGGCCATCTGGCCCCTTTTTTAATTCAGTAATTTTGAAGTTGACCTTTAAGCTATTCTTCCCAGAATTTCATCATCTCCATAAACATGAAGGATGCCGACCAAGTAATAAGCGATAGACCGGTAATCGCCTCAATGCCGGCAAGAAACCGAAGTTGTCCTCCTGATTCGATATCGCCATATCCCACTGTTGTGTAATTCGTGAACGAGAAATACACCGCGTCAGTGAGACTGCCGTCACACCTACCATCCAGAGTGCCGAAGCCGCCATAGGTAATCATCTGATAGAAGGCGAGTCCAAATATCCAAACCCCGATGATATGGGCACAGATCGTGCCGAAAATTCCGGTAATTACTCTCACTCGATGCTTCATTCGGAGCTTCGGAATAGTAATCCAGAGTTTGCGCAGCACCTCACAGTGAATTACGACAGTTATAGCGACGAGACCGGTAATAATGAGAATAGAAACCATCATATTCTACAATATGTCCTGTTTAGATCGTTAGGTTGAGCGAGAGTCAGTTATAGTTAGATCAAGATCCTGCTTATGTAGCTCTTGATGCTAGGAAACCACAACGAACCTTAGTAAGGCTAAATTGACCCTTCACGAATATCAATATGAATACGGTGAGAACAAGACAATGAGAATCCGAATCAGCGCATATTTCTTAGCGATACTATCTGTGTTGAGTCTGCTGGTCGTTCAGGCCGCGAACGCGCAGCGCACAATTCCCGAGGATGATCGGGAGCTGCTGTATGAGATCTACAAAGAGTTGATCGAGTATAAGTCCACGGTAGACGAGGAGAACAACACTATTGCGGCCGAGGGCATGGCGGCGTGGCTGCAGGCTGCGGGTTTCCCAGAAGAGGACATCTTCATCGGAGGAGCCTTGCCACATAAGGGTAATGTCGTTGCGCGATTTAGAGGCACTGGCGCGAAGGAGCCCATCGTGATGATGGCGCATCTCGACGTGGTTACTGCAGAACGTGCCGATTGGAATCTCGATCCCTTCGTACTCAATGAAGATGAGGAGTACTACTACGGTCGTGGCACTATTGATGACAAGGCTATGGGCGCGATTTTCATTGCGAATTTGATTCGTTTCAAACGAGAGGGTTATGTTCCCGATAGAGACCTCGTCGTGGCGCTAACCTCGGATGAAGAGAGCGGCGGTAGCAACGGTATCGGTTGGCTCTTGGAGAATCACCCCGGATTGATACAAGGTGCGCTGGCAATCAACGAAGGCGGATATGGTCTTTTGCAAGATGGTCAGCCACTAGCGAACACCATCCAGATCGCCGAAAAAATCTATGCAACATTTCGAGTAACAGCGAAGAATCCTGGCGGCCATTCTTCACTACCCAGAGATGACAATGCCATCTATGATCTGGCCGAGGCACTGCTGAAGATTCGCGATTTCAAATTCCCTGTGGAGTTGAACGATGTAATGCGCGTTAGCTTCCAGCGACAGGCGGAGATCAACACCGGGGAGCGTGCCGCCGATTTTCGTGCGCTACTCGAATCACCTATTCCGCAAGACTCGCTAGATAGACTAAGCTCCGAAGCAGCAATCAACGCTCAGCTGCGCACCACAGCCGTAGCAACGCTGTTAGACGGAGGCCATGCTCCGAATGCCTTGCCGCAGACTGCAGTTGCGAACGTGAACGTGCGCATGCTGCCTGGTTCCGATCCGCAGGATGTCTTGAAAACGCTGATCACAGTTGTCGATAACCCAGAACTCCTAGTGGAGTACCGCGGCGGCGGTTCCATTACCGACCCTTCTCCGCTGTCGGAAGAAATAATGGCGGCGGTTGAAACAGTCACCGAAGCAATGTGGCCTGGAGTTATTGTGATGCCGACGATGTCCACGGGTGCAACCGATGGTGCCCGCATGCGCCGCGCAGGTATTCCTACCTACGGTACGTCGGGCCTGTTCGTGGATCGTAATGATATGCGCATACACGGCCAGGACGAGAGGTTGCTGAAGGAGTCTTTATATGGCGGTTACGAATTTCTGTACAGTGTGGCGAAAGAGTTAAGTCAGTAGGAAAGTAATGGCCTAACTAATTTTTTTTCAATTTTTGGGGGAAGATGATGAAGTTCGAATATTTCACATTACTCGCGATTCTTGCAATCAATATGCCAAGAAATAGGTAGTGAGCCTATGGATTTTCATTCAGATGCATTTACCATCCCGGAATAGCACGGCATCTAATTTTTCTCTGGAAATCAAAGGTTGCTTAAATTAAGCGATGATAATGTTACGAAAGGCGCTTACTATTGGCCGAGTCTGATCCATTTGTTAAGTGAAAAGTTAATACAGAGAAAATGACTATGTTGAAAATTAACCCGCAGTGTCTAGGGCTGCTTCTGTTGGCACCACTTGCGGCTTGCACTGCCCCTCAGAATTCATCATTCAATTTCGTTGAAGCGTCGATAGCTGATATTCAGTCTGCAATCTTGCAAGGGGACTCCACGTGTCACGAAATCGTGGCTGGATACATACAACGTATCGAGGTCTATGACCAATCTCGCAACATAAATGCTATTGCGCAAGTTAACCCCAACGCACTCGAAAGGGCTGACGAAATCGACTTGGCAGTGAGCAGAAACGAGACAATGCCCGAGCTATTTTGTGCTCCACTGCTTATCAAGGACAATTTTGATACGCATGACATGGTTACAACGGGTGGGTCTATCGCGCTGATAAATAGCTTTCCGCCTGATGACGCGTTTATGGTTCGCAAACTGCGCGAAGCAGGCGCAATCGTGCTTGCTAAAACTAATATGGCGGAATGGGCCTTTAGCCCAAGAGAAACAGTTTCGTCTTCATATGGCCGCACGGCAAATGCCTACGATGTCGACTTCGTTCCTGCGGGCTCTTCAGGAGGAACGGCGTCTTCAGTGGCTGCCAGTTTCGGTGTGGCGGGAATGGGGAGTGATACGGGCAACTCCATTCGCGGGCCTTCTTCTCATCTAGCATTATTTGGACTCCGTTCCACGATAGGCTTGACTAGTCGCGACGGTGTAATACCGTTAGTCTTTGATAGAGATATTGCTGGACCAATGACGCGAACGGTTGAGGATGGCGCTCGCCTCTTCAACGTGATTGCGGGCTTCGATCCGGCAGACTCTTTGACTGTACCTAACAAGCGCGAAGAGAATTATCTAGATTTTCTGAATGTCGACGGCCTAGAAGGAAAGCGTTTGGGAGTATTTAGATCGTTGGTGGACCACGAAGATGCTGATCCAGAAATCAAAGCAATTTTTCTCCAAGCCATTAGTGACTTGGCTGCTGCAGGAGCCATCATTGTTGATCCATTGGAGATTAAAGATTTTCAGGTACTAAGCAATCAAATTCCATTTTGCGGTAGGTTCAGATATGACGTGGGCCAGTATTTTAAGTCTCTTGAAAATCCCCCTCTATTGGATGTAAACAAGGTATTGGAAACGGGGGAGATTGCTCCTGAAACAAGGGCCTCGTTTGCTTTCTATGCACAGAATCCATTGGACGTGGTTCCTGATGAATGGGAAGTCCCATGCCCTACATGGCCCAATCATCCAGAGCGCAATCAACTACTCGCCAATGCGATTGAGGCAATGGATGCGGCTGAGGTTGATGCTCTTATTTTTCCGACTTGGTCAAATCCTCCTGCTCATATTGAGCTAGCCAATGAAGAATACCGAGGGGATAATAATCAGCGTTTGACGCCGGATGCGGGTTTGCCGGCGGTGACAATACCGATGGCTTTTTGGCAAAACAAACTACCTGCAGGTCTTCAATTCGTAGGCCGCCCCTATGCGGAAGGCCTATTAATAGAGCTGGCTTATGCGTATGAGCAAAAGACTAAGCATAGAAGGCCTCCCGAGGGCTTTGGAGAAGTTAATGAATAGTGAGCAGGAATCAAAGGAGGCGGAGTGTCTTGATCTTCTGTGAGGCATCCATTGATGCGTTAATTTCCAGATTCTGCCCTGTCAACTTTAAGTCTGCGTGCCCCAGCTAGTATGGGTGCCATTGAATAATTTCCGTCGTGACAGGCATACTCGAATATCTGCTCTCCATCAGACCTTCGAGTAATATTTTTCTCTATCGTCACCGGATCGGTGTAAATTTCCTGGTCGGTAAAAGTATAGCTGTAGCGAATTTCATCCGTGTTCACCAGCTCGAATCACTCGGCCACTATAAGCTAATCTGGCATTAGATACTCAGACCATGACTGTTCAGGACGGAAATCTGTAGTCTCTACATTCAGGATGTCCCCCTCCCAGTGTCCGAAGGAATTGCCCATCCATTTTGATACAGATAATATGCCTGCCGGTCGAACAGTAATTAATATTGAATTTAGCGATGCGCAGCGGCGAGAACGGCTTCACTGGTTAATAGTAAATGATGGCAACATGGATGTTTGTGTTAAATACTTCGGTTTCGATTCAGACATAAAATTCTTCTCGACAATACGCGCGAAGGCTGAAGTATGGCGTGGCATTGGCTCTTTGCACGATGAAATCGCCATAGGCGCTATCGTACTGGAAGAAAATTCGAAGTTACGCAAGGAGTTTCCCAGTCGGTTGCTGCTCAGCCATTTCACTCCAATAAAAAGTATGAGGCGTGTAGAAATTCCAATCGGATAAAAATATGAAACAAAGGATCGAGTCGCAAAAGAGGATAAGTAATGCCAAAGAGATTAATTAAGTCAGGCCTTGGGTTTTTCATCGTATTGGGCTTGATTGCTTGCAGTGATTCGCCTAGCAATGGGCCGCTTCAATATGACAGTGTAATAAGCAATGGACAACTTGTTGATGGTTTAGGTGGTTTGGGCAGGGCGGCCGACGTTTATCTCAAAGATGGTGTTATTGCAGCAATTACCGAGCCCGGAGACCTGGACGCTTCAGTAACTAACATCATAGACGCTACAGGCAAAATCATTGCGCCGGGGTTTATTGATGTCCACTCTCATGGCGATCCCTTAGAGACTCCCTATTTTGAAAACTTCCTCGCTCAAGGCGTAACGACAATAACTCTCGGTCAAGACGGAGACAGTCCCAGTGTTGCTGATCTGGGTGCTTGGGTCGAAGAGGTAAGCGATAACGGTATTGGGGTGAATCTGGCCATATTCGTCGGGCACGGAACGCTGCGTGACCTAGCAGGAATAGGGCAGGACCCGGCTCCAGGTTCCGATCAAATCCAGCGCATGTTGCAGCTATTAAACAGCTCGCTGGATCATGCGTTCGGATTGAGCACAGGGCTTGAATACAACCCTGGCTTGCATGCTCCAGAATCTGAACTGGTTGAAATGGCGAAGGTGGTAGGCAGCCGTGACCGCGTCATCATGAGTCATATGCGCAATGAAGACGATGATCAGCTAGAAAAGTCTATTGATGAGCTCTTGAGCCAAGGTCTCTATGCAAGAGTGCACATCTCTCATCTTAAGTCAGTCTATGGCAAGGGTAGTGCGCGCGCCGAAGAAATTTTGGAGGTGATTGAAAGGGCGCGAGAAGCGGGCATAGAGTTAAGCGCCGATGTTTATCCCTACAATGCGAGTTATGCGGGCCTTGCCTTGTTGTTTCCGGTTTGGTCGAAAACCGATGAGGAATTTGCTGTAGCACTTTCAGATCGAAGAGAAGAGTTGGAAGAATACCTAGTTAACCGCATAACGATGCGCAATGGTCCAGAGTCAACGCTGCTCGCCACCGATCCCTATACAGGGAAAACACTAGCCGACTTGGAGCAGGAGCTAGGCTTGCCCTTCGAGGAAGTATTAATCGACGTGATTGGCCCACAAGGCGGCAGTGGCGCTTATTTCATCATGGATGATGAGCTGCAATCCAGATTACTTATGGATGAAAATATTACCGTTTCCTCCGACGGTAGTCCTACAGGGTTCCACCCAAGAGGCCATGGCACGTTTGCGAAAATTATCGAGGAGTATGTAGTAAACCGCGCTGCACTGCCCCTAGAGGAAGCGGTGCGAAAGATGACTTCTTATGCGGCGGCACTGCTGGGCGTCACCGATCGAGGTAGTGTTGAGGTGGGCAAGGCCGCCGATTTAATTATTTTCGACCCCACCCTGGTCAGGGCGAGAGCAAGCTATTCCGATCCGCTGCAACTCGCCGAAGGGTTTGAGGTGGTGATAGTGAATGGAGAGGTGGCTTTTCAGAATGGGGCGGCGCTTGCGGTGGCTTCAGGTGAAGTTTTGAGTCCAAGGGAGTGAATTGGGCTCAAGTAGCGAGGGCTGCTCTAGTCGCAGTGGGAATTAATCGCCCAAATTGATACGGCAGCAATTTAGAGTGGAGCAGGCTATTAGGCCAATTCCTGAACATTCTCTACAATGCGTTCGCAATCAAACTAACGGATTATTACAAAATCCGCTTTTTGTAATAATCGATAAGATTCTGAGCGCTTTTTTTTTCAATTTACCGTAATACGAATGCCTTCAGGCACCAAGATCATACTATAATAAGCGGTAGGTAACGCCCCTCTGTGCTGGAGCCGAAGAGCTCTGCCGCACAACCAACCAAAATTAAAAAACTAATTATAAGTACCCGCAAGCCCCTGACTAACTAACGATGTGGCATGTTTGAAAAAGATAACGTGCTATCAGCCATAATTGAGCTTGCGCGCGAACAAACGATTATCGATTCTGAGGAGAATAGAGTAATGCAAAAAACTAACATTATAGGCCTGCTAGGTTTACTGCTGGCACTTGCTGCACCTGCAGTCTCATTTGGGCAAGCGAGCGAGGTCACTTTCCATGAAGACATTGAGCCGATCTTGCAACGTAGCTGCCAAAGCTGCCACCGAGACGGTGGTGTAGGCCCAATGCCGCTAATAAGCTACGACCAGGTGGCGCCTTTCGCAGGTTTGATTGAATACAAGACGTCTATTAGAGACCGTGCCGGTGCGATGCCACCTTGGTACGTTGAAAAAGGTTTGGGAATTCAGGATTTTAAGAATGATGTATCTCTAAGCGATGAAGAAATAGCTGCAATCTCTCTTTGGGCAAGATCCGGCACACCTAAGGGCAATGAAGCAGATGCACCAACACCCTTAGTGTTCGACGACAGCCTCACATGGACTGCTGGCACGCCAGATCTTATTTTAAAGAGCAACGAGGTGACTAAGTTGTCCGGGACTGCAGATTGGTGGGGCGAGATTGACGCCTTGCTGATTGATATTCCGGAAGATCGCTGGGTCAAATCTGTTGAGGTTGTAGAAGTAAATGACGTCAACAATCAAGCGGACAAAGGTCGTGACACTGTTGGTGGTGCTTACATATTTCACCACATGATATGGGCCACTGCTGCCCTCGACGCAAATGGAAACCGGACTGAACGGGGCCTAGCATGGCCAGTGCACGAAGTAGGTCGCAACGCCGATATTTTTGATGACGAAGCCGGCCGACTTTTAACTGCGGGCAGCTATATAGTGTCGGATTCTGTGCATCTGCATTCCAATGGCAGAGACACTACCGCGCATTTGGAAATTGGCTTTCGATTCCATCCGGTTGGCTATGAGCCAAAATTTAAGGACGCCGCCTTTAACGCTCAGGGCAACGGCGTTGACATCAGTATAAGAGGTGATGAGAAAGATCAGGAATTGCATGCCTACACTACGCTGAGTGAACACACTAAAATCTCAACGTTTGAGCCCCATCTACATGCTCCGGGTGAGCGGATGTGTCTTGAGGCGATCTGGGGTTATAGCGTAGAAACTCTTTCCTGTGTTGGCTACGACCACAACTGGGTTCGCGGCTACGCCTACGATGATGATGCTGCTCCACTCCTGCCTAAAGGCACGATCCTGCATATCGTTGGTTATATGAACAATACCGAAACGAATCCTAATGTGCCAGATTCCAGAAACTGGCAGGGCTCGGGTAACCGTTCTGTAACAAATATGTTTATCGATCTTGGTATTCGAGTAACTATGACCAATGAGCAGTTCTTTGATGAGATGGAAAAGCGTCGCAATAATCTGAACCTAGGGCCCAACGATCACGTAATCGGCTGCCCTCTTTGCCTATTGCCATTGGTTCAGCCAATTGACAATGCCTCGGCGAGTCAGGAGGTGACGAACGATGTCGCACTGCAGGGAGCGAGTCGATAATGAACTTAACAACGAGCTTTACTCGCAAGGCCTTGGTTTTTGGCTTCGCGCTAGTTGCTTTGATAAGCGCGACACTAGCCCAGGCTCAGTCTTACAACTTCGGCAAGAATATCGAAGTGGCCTACGAAGGCTGGCGTCCACTTGAAGATGGTACCTTCAACTTCATGTTTGGTTACATGAACGAGAACTGGGAAGAGGAGCCTGATGTACTAATTGGGGAGAATAATTTTTTCTCGCCAGGGGATGCTGACCGCGGTCAACCAACTCATTTCTTGCCGCGCCGTAACCGCTTTACCTTTGAAGTGAATGTTCCCGCTGATTGGGGCGACCGTGAAATGGTTTGGGAGCTAACAGTCAATGGTGTGACACGGCGCGCCTACGCGACTCTGAAGGACGATTATCTCGTGGATAATATGGTTATTGCCTCCGAGACCGGCTCCTTAGGAGCCGGCACATCTAGTCCAGAGTCCAGAGCGAATATTGCGCCGGTAGTAACCCTTCAAGGTGACATGGTTAATGGTGAGCATGTACGCAGCGTACGCGTTGGTGAACCACTTAGCTTTACCACTCACATGGTCGATGACGGTGTTCCAAGATCAAGAAGTAGCGTCGACAACATTCGAGCGTTTGCCGCTCGCGCTGGCGAGGGCACAACTGAAGAGATGATTCAGCAACAAATGGCGCTGAGAATTCCATGGAAGCCGACGGTTCAGAAGATCAATGGATTGTTCCTGTCTTGGAACGTTTATCGTGGTGCCGGCAAGGCAACTTTCGACCCGCCTCAGCCAAAGCCGTGGGAAGATACTCGACCCGGTTCAAACTCGGCATGGGGATTGTCATGGTCACCGCCCGAGATTGCTGCAGATGGCATGATCAATACAACGGTCTCGTTCGAGGAACCTGGTGAATATATCTTGTGGGGCCGCGGTGATGATGGTGGGCTCTATCACGATGCGTTTATGACTGTGACCGTAACTGAGTGAAGCTCTAGACGGGTTTATTTGCTTGCGCTCCAGTAACTTGGTTCTGCAGGTGTCAAAGAACTGCGGCTTAGGCTGCGGTTTTTTTTGTTCGGGATTTTGATGTTAGAGCTATGAGACGGCGGGCATTAGGATTGTTACATGCAATGAGTGTGGATCCACTTTCTTAGCAGGCATCTATTTAGTTGGAGGTATCGAATAAGTTCCTACAGAATGTGCAATGGGCCGATCATCGCCTTCGGAATAAATCGTTACTTCTCCAGTTGCTAATGTTTTGCCAAGTTTCAAGATTTTACAGACGCCTAGTATGTCTTTGTCAGCTTCGGGTTTTCGTAGGAAATTTATGTTCAAACTTGTAGTTACCGCCAGTGCAACTAGCCCAATTTCCCGAAGAATTGCAGCGTAAATGGCACAATCCGCCAGACCCATCATTGTTGGGCCGGATACGGTTCCGCCGGGACGTAAATCTCCGGCGTCAACTTTGCGTCTGATAGTCACAGAGCCTTCGTCAAAAGATTCAATTACGAAACTTGCTTGGGGAAATTCCTTAGAAAAAAATGCTTCCATTTCAGTTTTGCTTACAATACTCAAGATTTGGTTCCGTCCTCTTTGCAGCTATTACTAGTGCCCTTACTCAGAAAATTCCCATTTAGACAGTCTCTCCCTGTCACTTGCTGGCATTTCTCCAAACACCAACTCTCGATATGCCTCATCACCATCGACAAACAATTTTAACCAGGCCACAGCCATGCCACCGACTAGGTCGTGCACGACGATATTCGGTGTAAGCCTGTCATCGCCAGTATCCGTATTGGCAATGAAGTGATTACCATCCTTGATTTCGAAATACATTTTCGGAATGTCTTCGGAGAGGCTCTCGAAATGAGGTAAGGCATGGACGGCTACCGGCGCGATGCGATCAATCTCGCCAGCAATGACTAGTGTAGGAATTGAGATTGCAGAAAAATCGCCGTCCGGTTGCCAAGGGGTGAAAGGAATTGCTGCCTTCAGTTCAGCGCTGTGTGCGTTTGCTGCAATCAAAGTGCCGCCACCTCCCATGGAATGACCCATGATCGCCATGCGGTCATTGAGGATTTTGCCCCGCAACGTTCCGCCCATACGCTTACCCTCATTACGCAGTACTTCGATTGCGGCCATCAGGGCGTCTGCGCGCAGCAACGGATCATCACGTAGCTCATTGGTATCAAGAGTCAATACGGCGTAGCCGTGAGAGGCGAGGTGATTGCCCCACCAGCTCATATTCTCCTGTGATTCCACGAATCCGGGCGATATGGCCACACCTGGGAAGTCTTCCCCTTTATTAGCAGGGAAATAAATAGTTGCTGCACTAAATTCGGGTACTGCCGGGTAGCTTGAATAGTAAGCAACCTGGTAGGGCCCAGGGCTTCCCAGCGACTCTCTGGTGATCTCTTGGGCAGTAACGCTTACCGAGAGCGAGAGAACTAGGGTAAGGGCTAGTAGGTAACGGATTCTAATCGGCATTTCTCATTCCTTCTATTCGCAGCGGTGTGGTGCAAGGACGTTGGAACGGCAATGCTATCGTAAATTTGATACTAGGGGCAGTGTGATCGTGTAATGAAGCGGGGTATGAGCCAGCCGCTCGATGCTTACATGCGAAGAGCGCGTGGACTTAATATGAGAGAGCCATTACTCTTTGGCTACTTCGATTGCCAAAAAGAGGCTAATAGACATGTGCTCTCCTAATTACCAGACAGTAACAAAACTGGCGCTGACAGGAATAAGCTCTCTTTTCTTCACCGTCTTAGTCTCCGCAGCCGTCGCTCAACCGTCTCTGCAACTCGCTTTCGATAGTTTGGGGCCAACAGTTGAGCAATTGCGTTCGGATAGTGGGCGTAACATACACTTCATTGACGACGGAAATGAGAGCGGGACTCCGGTTGTATTCACCGGCGGCCTCGGTACGTCCGCACGCGTAATCAGACTTTTAGATTTTCTAGAAACTATGCGCAGCGATTTGAACCTTAGGTTCATAACTGTCGAGAGAAATGGATTTGGGCAAACCGCGTTTGATGAGTCTCTAACCATGGCAGACTACGTTAGCGACGTAGAGCAGGTGTTAGCTCATTTGGATATAGAAAAATTTGCGCTGTTTGGTATTTCTGGTGGAGGACCCTACACGGCCAAAATTGCTGAAAGCAATGCGGACCGTTTGCTGTCCATCCATATGGCGGCCACAAGCCCCGCAATCGGCAACCCTCAACGATGTAACAACAATGCACCCAGCCCCTATGCCGAGATGTTGCGATACCCGATGCAATTTTTTGGCTTTCCTGAGGATAGCCCACTGCACAAAATCGAAGGCTTTCAAGATGCCGCGTTCGATGAAGCGGCACGGGCACATAATATGCGGGGCCAATCCGCAGATCCGGCTCCACTAATGCATGAATTAAATTTGTATTGTTCTGAAAGCGTTATGGATTCGGCGCATATCAGCGTGCCGATATATGTCTATTTAGGACTGAAAGATGAGGTCTTAGGGTCGGTGAATCCGAGTGACTGGCTTGCTGCTTACCCGAATTCAGAAGTGCTAGTGAGAACTTATCCTAATGGCGGCCATGATGTGCAATATCGCCATCTCGATCAAATACTTTTAGACATGGCAGGTGCTGGCGACAAGATCCTTTTTTGTGAGGATGGGGTTGAAAAGATGGTTTCGCCTGAGACTATAGAAGGACGAAACCCAGAACTGTTAGGCCTATGTATTTGGCAAGACTAAGAAGAGTTTTTTGGGAGTTGTAAATAAATAGTCCCGTGTCCCGATTAATCGCGAAAAGTTTTTATTTCACCACTCTTCAAGCGCGCTTGATAGCTCTTCAGTTCCCGCTTAATTACCGGCGCCAGAATATAGAGAGCTAATATATTTGGTAATGCCATAACAAAAATTAGTGCGTCGGAAAACTCCAAAACTACATCTAATTGAATCATGCAGCCTAGGGCTCCAAATGCACAAAAGAGTATCTTAAAAACTATTTCTTTATTCCTTGATTCTCCTAGTATGTAGGTCCAGCCTTTCAAGCCATAGTAAGACCAGGACAACATCGTCGAAAAGGCGAACAGAATGGCGATGAACGAGAGCGGCACGGTAGACCAACCCAGGGTGCTGCCGAATGCTTGAGAAGTGAGTTCTATCCCCTGCATACCGTTGCCGGCCATGCCCGGTTCATAGATGGTTGTCAGAATAACTAGTGAAGTTAGTGTGCAAATTACTACCGTATCTATAAACGGCTCCATTAAGGCAACATAGCCTTCGGTTACTGGCTCGCTTGTACGTACCGCGGAATGTACGATAGCGGCAGAACCGAGTCCTGCTTCATTGGAAAACGCGGCGCGCTGAAACCCCATAATCATTACACCGAGCATGCCGCCGCTAATAGCGCTTGGGTTAAATGCCTCGGTGACGATCGCAGTAAACGCCCAGGGTAGTTTCTCGGCATTAAGAAGAATGACTAACAGTGCGCCGATGATATAGGCCGCTGCCATAAAGGGGACCAGCTTGCTCGTCACTTTAGCGATACTTTTTATCCCACCGATGATTACAGCAGCGACAATGACAGCTAAAGCTAGGCCGAACAACCAACCCTTATCGACAAAGAAACTATTACTGCCGCCGGTGGCAAACACGAATTGCTGATAGGCTTGATTAGACTGAAACATATTACCTATGCCGAGGCAGCCAATGACTATAGAAGCGGCATAAAAATAGGCCATAGGCTTCCCCAGCCATCCCAAATTTCTTTCCTGAAGGCCCTGTTTCATGTAATACATGGGGCCGCCTGAAATACTGCCGTCCGGATTTACTTTGCGGTATTTCACCCCAGCAACACATTCGGCAAATTTCGTCGACATGCCCAAAAATCCCGCAACAATAAACCAAAAGGTCGCTCCGGGACCACCGATGGTGATCGTGATAGCGACCGCGCTCATATTGCCTATGCCCACGGTGCCTGAGACAGCAGTGGTCAGAGCCTGAAAGTGACTCAGCTCTCCACTATGTTCTGGCTTGCTGTAGTCGCCGCGCAATAAGTGGAAGGCGTGCTTAAAACCTCGCAGATTCAAAAAATTGAAATAGAAGGTGAAAAAAATAGCGGCAGCTATCAACCAAAGAATAATCAAGGGTAGTTGACTGCCAAAAATATTAACCTCAAAGAATATGAACCCGGCTACTGCCTCTGTTATGGGCGTCATCGCCGCATTTATAGTGGCGTCAATTCCTGCCGCATTAGAGGGTAAGCTGCTTAAAAGCAGACACAGACTGGCCAATAATTTAGTAAAAACTCCTAGCCGCAAGCTTTGTGTAAGTAGGTGTTCTCTAAGCGGGTGTTCTATATAATGCGTCATTCTAAGTTCTTTCATTTTATTGAATAAGATTAGGCCAGTTAATGAGCAACAACGAAGAGATTGCCCTTCTGCAAACCATCTCTCCCATAGACGGTTTAGTCTATGTTGAGCGAGCTTTGGCAACCGAGCAAGAGATAGAGCAGTCTATTGCTTTATCGCGCTCAGCGCAAAAACAGTGGCAGACAACAA
>JAPKAI010000193.1 GCA_028825335.1 Gammaproteobacteria bacterium
GCCCCAATTACAATATGGCTAAACAAAATAATTACTCCTTAATAAGAAAAATAGAGACTAGATCAAAAAGTTTATCATCCCTTACGGATATCGCAAAGACTCTTCATGGAATAGTGGATTAAAGTAAATACTATTTTCAGTTCTCGCTTACTGTTGGAATAAGACATCATGGAATATTGAATTTAGAGTTGTGCGATATAACTGAAAGTATTTTAATCGTGCAACGATGTGTTTCAAATTACTAAATAGAAAAAGCGACGAAACAAAATTTATGAGCTAGGCTCAGGGCTTTGGAGTTAATAAGCCTGAGATAGACATAGTCCGTTGGAACCTTGGATTGGCATTACGTATACTATTTCTACTTAACGTAAAGGCATAAAAAAATGAAGAATGTTAGGGTTAATTTTGATAAGTGGATAGCGTACCCTATGCGCTTTCATATCCAGAACATGTTATTGGTTAGATGCTGGATCGAGGCGCACAATGTCTCTTTTCGGCGGAAACCCCATCAGGAATCGTACCACAAACGTTAGGGGATACTCTGTCGATACTCTATCGAACTCATTCCCTGTCACGATGGCAGCGGTGTAGTCAGCAGTCACATCGTCGATCTCCGCGCTGACTTCGGGCTTAGCCACTAACTCGTGATACCAGCCGCGAGCCCAGTGGTGGGCGGAAACATAGATGTGACCTTCACTAGATTCGAACCATGCTAGCCTCCGCTTAGCGCGATTTCCCCCGGCGTCAATCGTAGTGATGTCGAGCATGGGAATGCCGCCCTCTTCGAAACTGGGCTGAAAGTAGCCGAGATAAACGGACTCAAAGATTAGTACAAAGACAGCATAGATGCCGAATATACTACCGACCCACTTTAGTAATTTCTTCATATGCACTCCACTTCTTGTTTCGCTTATCAATGACGCTAAGACTCACACCTGTTACGATCACCGTCACTAAAAAGGAAATTTTATTACTCAGGGATTACAACTAAATACCAGTTCAGCACTAACGAGTCGGCAGCTACTCAACCTTTGCTAAAAGCGCCTCTCGCTTTGAATCATCTAACCACAGCCGACCAACTGGCACGCGCTCTTTGAGTTTTCTGCCAGCAACAATGTCAAAAACATCACCATTGCTCCCGGTCAACTGTATTGGGACGCCACATGACTTTGCTATGTCCGCATTGCATTGCATATGCATAGCCTCGCCATGGACAGGTATTGCAATCTTAGGCTTTACCCAATCATACATCTGTTGTAATTCTTCCCGACAAGGGTGCCCCGATGCATGAATAGGCCGCGAACTGGTCTCTGAAAGCGTCACCTCAACACCTTTGCTCTCAAGGGCAGCCACCAATCGACCCACATCGACCTCGTTGCCAGGAATAGTTTTGGCACTGAAGATCACGTGATCCCCCGCAGCTAAGGTAATGTCCGGATGAGTATCCATCGCCAGTCGCTGCAAAGCAGCTCGCGACTCTCCCTGACTCCCCGTCGCCACAGCCAATACTTCATTAGGCAGAAGGTAGCCTAGGTTAAAAGAATCGACTAGGTTGAAATGTTCTTTTAAGTAACCCGCCATTCTGGCATTCATCACCATGGCCTCTATCGATCGGCCAATCACCCCTATATAACGCCCTGACACTTCCGCCACATG
>JAPKAI010000194.1 GCA_028825335.1 Gammaproteobacteria bacterium
AGTTTTAGGTCTAGTTATTTTCTATATCTGACAATGCTTTACTGATAATTTCTATAGCAGAGTCTATCTCCTTCTTGCTGACATTTAGAGCGGGCAATAGGCGCACACTATTCCCTCCAGCCTTAACAACCAATAGCTTCTGTTCCTGCAGGCGTGTAATTAATTGCCCTGCATCGGTTAGGCAGTACAGACCCAGCATCAGGCCTAGGCCCTTTACGTCGGATAGAAGCTGCGGGTAGCGCGCGACGAGTATTGAAAGCTCAGCCTTTAGATAGTTTCCTAACTCACTGACATTATTGAGAAAATCAGCATTGTTAAGTGTATCCATGACGGCGTTACCAACGGCCGTTGCGAGCGGATTACCTCCGAAAGTACTGCCGTGAGTTCCGGGCACCAACGCGCTAGCAACTTCTTCGGTGGCCAGACATGCACCTATCGGGAATCCTCCACCAAGCCCCTTTGCTGTGGCAAGTATATCGGGGTTAACGCCCAATTGCTGATAGGCATAAAGAGTGCCGGTGCGTGCGATACCGCATTGCACTTCATCAAACATAAGTAGAATGTTACGTGAGTCGCATAACTCTCTGACAGCCTTAAGATATTCTAATCCTGCTACGCTAATACCGCCTTCGCCTTGGATCGGTTCGATGATGATTCCAGCTGTGTTCTCACTGACTGCACACAGCAGTGATCCAAAGTTTCCGAACTCAGCCTGCTCGAAGCCTGGGTCTCCTACGAGGAAGCCTTCGCAATGAACAGGGTTAGCAGCGGACGCGATAGCTGCAAGGCTACGCCCATGAAATGCGCCGCTCATCGACACAATACGATTCTTATGACCCTCGTCCTTAGCATGGAAGTAGCGACGAATAGCTTTGAAGCCGCATTCAATCGCCTCGGTGCCGGAGTTGCAGAAGAAGACCCTATCGGCGAATGTGCTCCCGACCAGTTTATTGGCCAGCTGCTCGCCGGGCTCGATGTTGTAGAGGTTGGAGGTATGCCAAAGGCGATTCGCCTGATCCGTCAATGCATCGATCAATTTAGGGTTGCAGTGCCCAAGGCTGTTAACTGCTATTCCCATTCCAAAGTCGAGATAGCGCTCGCCATCTTTAGTAAACAAGTAGGAACCTTCGCCGCGTTCAAACTTCAGCTCCCGAGCTCCATAGTTCTGCATGAGGGCAGAGCTCATATCTTTATCCTAAGTCATTAAATTCATTTGTTTGAAGATGGCGCTGACGCTTAAAGCCACGCAGTTTGCCGGATCAGATTGTATCATTCAATGTAGAAATTGCAGATGGGAAACAGGCTTTGTTCTAACTCAATAAAGAATCACGTGAACATCGTGATTCCACATCAGCTGTGCACATCGCATCGAAGTTATTCGACTAGTAGCTGAGCATATTGTTTCGGGCAGTCGATTCATCGAGTCGGTATCTCCGAACTTGTATAGAACATGGTATTTGGCCTGGGCTGCTTTTGGGGGATGCCGAACGATTGCAGGAAGCGAAAGCCAGTGTTAGGCATTTCAGGTGGCTCTCATTGATAATTATTGAAACAGATGGTTAACTAGTTTTTATTATCCGGAAGATTGGATATAGCAATATCTAACAAAGAATTCAGCAGACTATTGTGGCATGGCAGGCACTG
>JAPKAI010000121.1 GCA_028825335.1 Gammaproteobacteria bacterium
CGGTATTGAGCACTTCGATAGTCTTACCGGCCATGCTCGTTACGATGTCGCCGGGCTTGGTTGCGGTGCTGCTAGGCATATTCTCAACAGCTCCAACCAGGCCGACTATATTGATAGGTAGCTTCAGCTGAGCAACAGTTGCCATGGCGCCAATGACACTCGCCGCCCCGCACATATCGAATTTCATCTCATCCATCCCGGCGCCGCCTTTCAGGCTGATGCCGCCAGTGTCGAAAGTCACGCCCTTGCCAACTAGCACATGGGGTTTGCTATCCGCCTTGGCTCCCCTGTATTCCATCACAATCAGTTTCGCTTCTTCAGCCGAGCCTGCGGAGACGGAGAGCAGTGAGCCCATTTTCAGCCGGTTCATCTGCTTCTCGCCGAGGATCTTTACCGTCATAGAGCCATGCTGGTTGCCTATTGCAGTAGCTTCGTCCGCCAGATAACTTGGAGTGCAGACATTGCCGGGTAGATTGCCGAGGTGGCGTGCACGATTGATGCCGGCGCCAATTGCGCTGCCAGATTTGAACGCTTCCTCTAATGACTTCCTGCGTGCACCCTTGGCGGGTGAGACGCTGATTAGATTCGCGCTGACCGCCTTGCTCTTCTTACTCTTGGTTGCATTGTATCTATAGCTAGCTGTTTCGGCTTCCTGGGCTAGTCGCTGGCAGATCCATGCGGGAGTCTCGTCTTTCACTTGTAGGCTGGCTATGGCGAAGTGGACACTGGCAGCGTTCGATGCAAATACTGCCGAGAGTGCAGCGGTGAGCATTCTAGTGGCGTTCTTAGCGTCTAGTTGTTTGCTCTCTCCGCCTCCAACTAGCAGCAGGCGTTTGCTCTTTAGGCCAATAGGGTTATAGATGAGTTGCGTCTGACCCAGCGTGCCGGTGAAGTCTTCCGAGCGGACGATCTTGCTAATGCCTTTATTGCTTACTTTGTCAGCGAGCTGCGCTTCCTCGCTTAAGCTACCCTTGTTCCAGACGACGACAGCGATGCAATCGGAATTAATTTTATCTGTGGCACCAGCCTTGATTGAATACTTCATGTTTTGATGAGCCCTTACTAAGGCCGATAACCGGCCTGAATTCTATTGAGAGATAATCCTAATGATATTCAGACACTTAAGCAACAACGATGGCCCGGAGGAAAAAGGGAGAAAGCTTAGAAGTAAAATCTTCACTTATTTAGAATAAATTGACTAAAATCTTGAACCAATTCACTCTATGCCTGTCCTACTAGTGCTGGTGTATTAACGTTTAAAGGAATAACTATGCCAAGAGTAAAGGTCACCCCACCTGATCAATTTTTGTTCAGTATGGAACGTTGTATTGGAATCAGTGATGTGAATTACGCAAAACACCTCGATAGCATAGCGATGGTGAAAATTCTGCACGAGGCTAGATTACAGTTTCTGGCGAGTCTTGGCTTTACTGAAGGTAATATCTTTGGTTTAGGCATGGTGGTCACGGATCTTGCGGTTGAATATCGCTCCGAATCGTTCGCCAATGACATGCTTGTCATTGATGTTGGCGTTAGCGGCTTTAATCGTTACGGATTCGACATTGGTCTACAGGTCACCAACAGCGCACTTGAGACGATGGTCTGTAACGGCAAGATGGGTGTTGTCTTCTTCGACTTCGATAAGCATCAAATCATAGATGTGCCGCCTGCATTTAAGGCATTACTCGGACGTCAGGAACCTCAGGTCGCTTGATTCGTGTCTCCGAATTTTCAGCCTAACGTTACACCCGGATTTCGCGTAAACTGTAGGTTCTTCCAAGTAACGGACGTGCCCCAGTTTGATCATATTCCGCTACCTCAGTAAGCAAATCCTACAAGTAATGGCGGCAGTCACACTGATCCTTCTAGTGGTGGCGCTGACCAGCCGCTTCATCCAATACCTTTCTCAGGCGGTAGCTGGAGAGCTGGCATCGGACGTTTTATTCTTGCTCATGTTCTATAGGTTGCCCGATTTCCTGCTGGTAATTCTTCCCCTCGCGCTCTTTCTCGGAATCCTATTAGCCTATGGCCGAATGTACGCGGACAATGAGATGGTTATTTTGATCGGTAGCGGGTTTAGCCAGAGAAAGCTTCTATTAGCTACACTGGGGACCTCGTCGATTGTGATGATAATTGTGGCAGTACTCAGTCTTCAGTTGGCACCCTGGGGCGTACGGAATACTGAGCAGTTGAAGCAGAATCAGGATCAGCTGACCGAGTTGGATCTGATAGTCGCAGGGCAATTTCAAAGCTTCGGAGATGGCAATCGCGTGACCTATGCTGAGCGCATCGATTCCTCATCGATGGGCGAACGTCAGCTACAGAATGTCTTCGTCGCAGTTAGTGGTGCTGAAGATGAGGCAGGGTATAGCAGTCCTCGAATTATTGTAGCCGAGTCGGCGAGGCCTGAGATCGACCTCGATACTGGCGCTCGCTTCATGCACCTAGAGAATGTATTGCAGTATGATGGGGCACCCGGCGCCTTAGATTTCAGTATAGGTCAGTTCGATGTGCAATCTATCCTTTTGCCCGATTCGACTAGCATCGAACCTATATTGGAGGAAGAGTCGCTCACCACAATGCAACTCATTGGCTCGAATTTGCCTGAGCACCAAGCCGAACTTCAATGGCGGATTTCAACACTGCTGCTTATTCCGATTATTACTCTTATTGCCGTTCCCCTCAGCAAGGTCGATCCGCGACAGGGCCGCTACAGCAAGTTGGTGCCCGCAGCTCTATTGTATGCGGCCTATTTCGTGCTGCTGCAATTTTCCAGAGATATGATCGCCGCAGAGAACCTGCCGGCTTTGGTTGGCATGTGGTGGGTGCATGCTCTCTTCATCGGCATAGCATTGCTCTGCTATCGGTTCCCTAGCCTCGGCAGATCGTTTGCCCTAGGTGGTTCTAATTGAGCTTGCTATCGCATGAGTCGCTCTTTCCCAGCTCGGTTTCTCAAAAGTTAAAGAAAGGCTAGTCTCGTATCATGGTGAAAATTGATAACCATATTCGCAACACAGTGCTACTCGCTATGCTGGTTGTCGTTTCGCTTATCATCTCGGTTGATCTGGTATTCGCTTTAGCCGAAGAGATCTCTGATACCGATGAAAATTATTCGCTGATAAATGCTCTCAGTTTTATTGGCTTGACGCTTCCTACCAGCATCTATGAGTTGTTGCCTTTTATCGCGCTAGGCGGAGCTCTAATCGGGCTTGGAATATTGGCATCCAACAATGAGTTGATAGTGTTACAGGCAGCAGGCGTTAGCGTATGGCGAATTGTCTGGTCTGTACTGAAGCCTACAATGCTAATTATGCTGCTGAGTCTATTGCTTGGAGAGTTCATCGCGCCCCCGCTGGAGCAGCTTGCGCAGAGCAACAAGGCTGTGCAGTTGAGCGGTAATGACTCTATCGCATCCGAGCAGGGTACGTGGCGTAAAGTCGGTAATGAATATATTCACATCAATGCCATCGCGCCCGGTGGTGAATTGCTTTATGGAGTGACGCGCTATGAAGTAGGTAACAATCGCAGTATCGTGTCTAGCAGTTTCGCAGAATTTGCTACCTACATAGCTAGAGAAGACTCGAGTTACTGGCAGCTTAGCAATGTGAGAGAGAGTCGCTTTGGCCCGAGTGCGATCACCGCTGCCGAGTACCTGCAGGAAGACTGGCATATTGACCTGTCGCCCGAGCTGCTTTCGGTGCTGCTGGTAGAGCCAGACCGGCAGTCGATCTCGGGCCTTTATCGATTTGCGCAGTTCTTCGATGCTCAGGGCCTAGATTCGGCTACCTATTTTCTCGCGTTCTGGAAAAAACTGCTGCAACCTCTTGCGACGCTCGCGTTGGTAATTCTTGCCATATCATTTGTCTTCGGGCCGCTGCGGGAATCCACAATGGGTTTTAGAGTGTTTGTGGCGCTCGGTATTGGCCTAGTGTTTACTATTATACAGCGGCTGATGGAACCGGCGAGTTTGTTGTATGGATTTAGTCCGTTACTTGCGGTACTGATGCCTATTTCTATCTGCGGATTGCTGGGGCTCTTTTTGATGAGGAGAGTGCGCTGATCGTCCCGTTTTAAAATCAACGAGCTATGTTACTTTTTGTTAGAAATAATCTGGATAGAGAATAATTAATGAATGCTTACTTAGTTTTAGACCTCACGATGTCTCGACATAGAAATTTTTACTGAATATGAGGAGAAGGTTCCCGCCGTAATTAGCAAACATGATGGAAGTTACGCGGTACAGGGGAAAATACCTATGGTGTTGGAAGTTGATTAGAAGCCCGATTGACTGGCCGTTATCGAATTCCCCTTACGAGACGATGCAAAGGCGTTTCTAGCGGACCCAGAAGCGCGCTCTGTTTGCTATTCGGCATCAAGCGACTGCAAGCAAGTTGCTGCTGGTAGATGGTATGGAATGAACACTGTTGTCTAATCGAAAGGGCGATAGGACTTGGGTAACACTACTACCTTGCTGCGAGATACTTTATCGTGCACCGCATCACCATTACTATCCAGATAGATTGATAGGTAGCCGAGCCCGAAGAGAAAGAATGCTGGCCAGGCGGCGATATAGCGAATTACACCCTGCTTGAAATCCATCAGTCCGCCATCCAGAGATTCAACTTTGATCCGCCACGCGATCATGCCGAGAGTCTGACCACTCTTGGTCCAAAACCAGATATAGAAACCGCTGCCACTTGCCAGCATGATGGTGAACAGTAATGCGTCGAGAAGGGGGTCGGTCTGTACTACGCCATCGACTAGCTGATTCGACTGTGTGCCGACAATGAGCTGCAATATAAATCCAAGCACCATCCAGATAGCCGCTACGAGAAAACCGTCGTAGAGCAGGGCAGCCAGACGCCGCATCAAGCCCGCTCTAGCAAGGGGCGCAGATGCTTCGCTTAACAGTTCTATTTCAGTCAATGGCTAATAGCTCTAGAGATGCTTAAAGCTCTTTAACAGCTTGAATTAACTCGCTAGCTGCCTTCTGCCCATCTCCGAATAACATCTTTGTGTTGTCCACAAAGAACAGCGGGTTTTCTACGCCCGAGAATCCGGTTCCACGCCCGCGCTTGATAACGATTACGTTGTCCGCATCTATGGCATCGAGAATAGGCATGCCGAATAATGGGCTGCTGCTGTCGGTCTTCGCCGAAGGGTTCACAACATCGTTGGCGCCGATAACTAGTGCGACAGTCGTGTTCTTAAAGTCGGCGTTGATGTCTTCCATGTCATAAATCATGTCATAGGGTACGCCGGCTTCGGCGAGCAATACGTTCATATGGCCTGGCATACGGCCGGCTACAGGATGAATAGCGAACTTCACTTTGACGCCTTTCTCGGTCAGAATTTGCGTGAGCTCCCAGATCTTATGCTGTGCTTGGGCTACCGCCATGCCGTATCCGGGGATGATGACAACCTGGCTAGCGAAAGACATAAGAATGCCGGCATCTTGAGCCTGAATCTCTTTCATGACACCTTTGCTTATGCCATCTGAGCTTACTGTGGCCGCATCTGTGCCGACGCCAGCAAAGAATACATTCGCAACCGAGCGATTCATTGCTTTGGCCATTAACTGTGTCAGCAGGGAGCCGGCCGAGCCGACAACGATGCCGGCGATGATCATCGCCGCGTTGCCGAGTACGTAGCCTTCGAAACCCACCGCGAGACCAGTTAACGCATTAAATAGTGAGATGATCACGGGCATATCCGCGCCACCAACGGGAACGGTTATAAAGACGCCCAGCACTAAGGCAAGCAGATAGAAAATGATGATCGTGTCGAGGCTATTGGTGAAGTAAATAGCAACACCAAAGCCTAGGGTAACGAATGCGAGCAGGCCGTTGATGACATGTTGCATCGGTAGCAATTTGCTACGGTTCAAGCGGCCATCTAGCTTAGCCCAGGCGATGATGCTTCCGCTGAATGAGATTGTGCCGATGATGGCGCCGAGGATACCGAGGACTGCCACATCGGCACCGAGCATGTCGGCTACCGTTGAGCTTCCAGTCACATCATGCGCGGCTTCGTTGCTCGCCTTGATCAATTCGACGGCGGCGATTGCAGCGGCTGCGCCGCCGCCCATGCCGTTGTACATCGCAATCATCTGTGGCATGTCGGTCATGGCGACTTTCTTGCCGCTATACCAGGCAT
>JAPKAI010000035.1 GCA_028825335.1 Gammaproteobacteria bacterium
ACTCGAAAGCCTACTAAAGAAATAGAGTAGAAAAAGATAGCTCGAAGGGTTAGCTAGAAATGTGAAATGATATTGCTTTACAAGGAAAGCTGGATGTTGTCTGCGCTATCTAGGTCAAAGTCCTTGCCCTGATACTAGCGGCGCAGCTCTTCAGAATCACGTTTGGCCTCCCCGAAAATAGACACTACCTGCTCGTCTTTGCAGAATCGGATAACCTCATCTAACAGAGCAGAACCAAGACCCTTATTGCGGTAATTCTGGCTAACCTCAATTATCTTTAGGCAATAGCTAAACATCGGGAGCGGAATCATCATTGGCCGCTCGCCGGAAAATCGATCGTCGGTGATTGTTCTCAGAACGGGAGCCCAGCTGTGCGAACCCAATGGCATTCGTACCACTGTAGACATGAAAAAATAGGCTCGAGGCCAAGCCGCTGGACTTAGTCACTCTCAAATCTTGTATGCCACACTGTAATTCCTGAAACATCGTTTACGTTCCAATCGACTCTTCTTTAGACTCCCCCTAGTTTCGTTCAGATAGCCGCCGAATACTCAGGCAGTAAAGGAAAGTGTGAGGGGAATCACATGAAAAGGTCGTTTAGGTCCGCTATTACAAGGTTTGCGCTGTGTTAGCTCAGCTGCAGAGACAAGGTCCAAGCTCAAACTTTCTGCATAGCTGACGTGCTTTTCATGCGGTAGAGCATGATAGCCGAGGCGATATTACAAAGAGCAATCGCCAGCAAGGCAAGGTCGTAGTTGCCAACCTGATCGTAGTAGTAGGCGACCAATACCGGCCCCAATGCCGACATACCAAAGGTAAATGGCATGGCTGTCGATCTCACCGAACCAAGATAGCGCCGCCCGAAGAACGTGGCCCATATCACCTCTTGCAAGGGTAGCAAACCACCCCAGCCAACACCCATTGACAGAAACCCAACATAGACTAGAAGGTCTAGTCCATTCGCTACGCTGAAGACTATTAGCATAACCGCGCTACCGGTGACAGCCGCCCCCACTGCAGCAAGCTTTCGCGGACTGTAGCGGTCGATGAGAACGCCCCAGAGGGGTTTGCTAAGGAAAGCAGGCACTGACGCCAACGAAATCATAGTGGAGGCAACGAGCCTAGAATAGCCTGCATCCGTCATCAGCGGAATCGTCTGAATCAGCATGACTGTAATCGAAATTTGAAATAAACCGAATGCCAGCACCAAGAAATAGAAGCTGGAGGTGCGCATCGCCTGCGCACGCGTCATGGAATTCTCGAAATCCGCCTTCGCTGCCGCGCCGTGACCCTGCGACATCTCTTCTTCTGATTTTCCATCGGGGTGCAAACCGTGATCTTCTGGGCTGCGCCGCATGATAAATGCCATCGGCAGAGTAAGCAGCCCCGCCGCTATACCGAGCAGCTTCCATGAGACTCGCCAACCGAATTCATCTACCATCCATGTCGATAATATCGGAAGTATGATGCCCGAAAGTGAGATCCCCATTCCCGCCAGAGCAACCGCCCTGCCGCGACGCTCGACAAACCATTTACCTAAGGTCACATTGACCACCAAATTGCCGATCAGTGCCGCGCCAGCGGTGAGCATTAGTCCGTTCAGCAGCAACCACTGACTGAGCGTGGTTATATTCCCGAGACTATAAGTCGCGGAAGACAAAATGAATGCGCCCACGATTATGAAGCGACGGCCTCCATAGCGATCTATGGCGGAGCCGATTACAAAACCTGTACAGGCAAGAACAACCTGTCCTATGGAGCGGGATAGACTGAATTCGGCCCGAGTCCAGCCAAACTCCTGGGTCATCGGAATCAGAAAGGAGCCTACGATGTAGTTGGACATGCCAACAGCAACGAATTGCGTGACGAATCCCGCCACGACGATCCAGTAACCATAGTAGAAACGATTAGATTGGAGGTTATCGCTCAAGCTTTCTTCCAACAGGTTTTAGGTGGAGCAGTGGTAAGTGCGTCTTACCGCAGAGAGATCCACGGAGCGCGCAGTCTAATCGAAGAGGGCCTTATAGTATATAAAGACTACGCACATCAGACGAAGGCCAGTAATATGACACCTGACCCTTTTAGTGAAAGCTAAGACTTAACACTAGAAAGTCTAATTTCCGCGCCGGTTCTCAGACACACCACTGCGACCACCGCGCCCGCGCTACAGGTTATTCCCTCTGGTTGACTGGCGAGGTGACACTGCTAGCGGTTGCTTCTACCATGATTCTCTACCTCACGCCTCTGGGCATTCTGTCGACCTTCTCTTTCCAACACGTTACTTCGATGATCAAAAGATGGGCCGCTCTGCACGCTGCGCGGACCTCTATTGGGCACTGCTGCGGAGGGCCGATCGCTGCCAGCTCTTTGGCCCTGACTGCGGCCTTGATCATCTCTGCCGTTCTGACGGCCGGACGCAACGCCACCACTATTGCCCCGAGACACTGGAGGAATTGCATTCTGTCGATTGGGTACTATACGACTATTCGATCTAGGCTCGTGATCGCGCCGATCATAATCGCTGTATTTGCCGCGACGTGGATCTAGCTCACGCGAACCCGAGTGACGTAAGCCAGAGTTGCGTGAACCATAGCTCTTCGAACTAATGATCGAATTACCACTGTAAGTTGAATTATAGGCTGGACCATAGCCCTGCCCACCTAAACCGACATAATAAAACTCATCACTTAAGCTCGTGAACACATTGCTTAATAGGTTTATCTCGCTATACAGACTCGGATCATGGTCGCGTCGATCAGCCGCAAAAAACGCTTGCTCGAGACGCTCATAGCCGCGCCGGACATCTTTGAAGTGTGAGCGCATACGGGAATTGCTGCGATTGCGCCTTAATGAATCCGCTATTTGTGAAGCCTCCCTTCTCAGAATTACAGCACGTTGAAGAACGGAGCCATAGTGATGGGTGTAGCGAAGATCATCCGCTAGCTGTCCACTAATCAATTCGATCTGATTCGCGAGGCGGGAGAGTTCGAAATGGGTAGCGAAGGCAGTGCTGGGTGCCAGAACAAATAGAACAGCGGCGATGCTCACTCAGCGCGGAATGCTTACTAACCTTAATCCACTGCTTTTCATGACAGCCACTCCTTTTCGAATGAACTCGATCTTGAATTAGGGCACCTCTGTCAGTATAGGTAACTGGGCTGAACCCTAACTTAATAGAGCCCTCCCTTAAGAAGACCGTATTGCCGGCTTTTAGTTGCGACCAACAATAGCTAGGTACTTAGCAATCACCGCACTAACCCCCAATTGCAGGGATTCGACAACGAGTGCATGACCGATCGAAACTTCGAGGATATTGGGCATCTGCAGAAACTTAGCCAGATTCTGTAAGTCCAGATCGTGCCCTGCATTGATGCCTATACCAAGTTGATCCGCCCTTTGGGCCGCCGCACGATAGCGCTCGAAAACTGGCTCCTGCTCGGGACCCGCGTAGTGGCTCGCGAAGTCCTCCGTATATAGCTCGATGCGATCTGCAGCTACGCCCTGCACGTGATCAACCATTTCAGGATCTGGGTCTAGGAATAGGCTACTGCGAATGCCGCTGTTACGAAGCTCGCTCAATACCTGTTGCAGCACAGACTGATTCGGCGGAATATTCCAACCGTGATCGGACGTCAGTTGCTCGGGAGAATCGGGCACCAGCGTACATTGATCTGGACACACTTCCAGCACCATCTTCATGAAGTCTTCCGAAGGGTAGCCTTCTATATTGAATTCGACCTGCGGCTTTTCTTTTAGCATTTCACTAAGCGCATAGACATCGCGCCGAGTTATATGACGCTCGTCTGGGCGCGGATGGACCGTTATGCCCTTAACACCCAGTGTGATCAGCTGTTCGCTGAATCCAACTACAGAAGGAAATTCTCGACCTCGAGAATTTCTCAATAGGGCAATCTTGTTTACGTTAACGCTGAGTACTGTCACAACAATTCCTTAAAGCAACTATCGAACGGGAACCGAGTCGATGTGAATCAACTGGATAAGAATTTAAGCAGTATCTTCTGCAGGGCCTGAGGTTGTTCCGCATGCAACCAATGCCCCGCGGCCATGATTAGCTTTGCTGATGCCGCAGGAAACAATTCTTTGATCTGCGTTTCATGCTCAGGTTTTATATACGGTGACAAACTGCCTTTTACAAACAGAACGGGTTTCGAGAAATTCATTGTCGATAAGAGCTCGGCCCGAAGATTAGCGTAGTTTTTCCGTATCGAATCTTTATCTAGCCGCCACTCGAATAAACCTTCCTTACTACGCACTAAATTTGTCAGGACAAATTTTCGTAGTGCTTCCTGCGAAATATAATCCTCGAGAGTAGCTTCAGCCTGGGTTCTGCTTTTGATCTCACTAAGTTTCACCGCATCCATAGCAGCCAGCACATTCATGTGACCGTCCGCATCCTCGGGATAGCTAACCGGCGCTATATCAACAATCACTAGCTTGTCCACCAGATCAGGGAAGCGCAACGCAAGCTGCATCGCAACTTTGCCACCCATCGAATGTCCAACGATACAGCAAGATTTTAAACCTAGGCGAATAATCAGCTGACGAACATCCTCCGCCATTACTTGATAATCGAGCTGATCTGAATGCGGGGAATCACCATGATTGCGCAGATCGACCCCATAGACAGCGTACTGCTGAGCTAACTGCTTACAATGCCAGCCCCAATTGCTAAGGCTGCCAAATAGACCATGAAGCACGAGCACGGGGCTACCCGATTCTGAATACTGTCGATAGTTTAACTCCATAGCAGCCAAGCCTAGGACAGATCCTTAAGTAGCTCCAACACATTATCATGATGAGTCTTGGTCTTGAACTTATCCATAATATGCACCAGACGCCCTTGCTTATCGATGATAAAAGTTGTCCGCACGATACCCATGTATTCTCGACCCATGAACTTCTTTAGATCCCACACGCCGTACTTATCAGCGATTCCATGATCCTCATCTGCTAAAAGGTCGAAATTCAGACTCTCCTTTTCTTCGAATTTCGCCAATCTCTTCACCGAGTCTGGACTCAGACCCAGCGGTACCGCATCAAACTTGGCTAGCTGCTTCTTCGAATCGCGCAGTCCACAGGCCTGGTTGGTACAGCCAGGCGTCATGGCCTTCGGGTAGAAATACAGCACTACGTTAGCGCTACTTCTGAAGTCTTTCAAACTTACCTTCTCTCCTGCTTGGTTTAGCAGGGTGAATGTCGGCGCCAAATTGCCCAGTTTTAAAGCGGTCATCGTATCTCTCTTAGATTCGGGAAGAAATGTGATACATGGATTTAATGAGCACCATTATACCCTCTAGATTTCTATTCACTAGCTCGTAAAATACACATATGCCTGGCACTGCTCCAAGCAGGTAATTTGACCGCTCGATAAATCGCCAATATCTGAGCTGGTTTTCTTCATGTTATACTGTCCAAATGAGCGCAAGAACTGAATCCATCGTCGTACTTACCGGAGCAGGCATCTCCGCCGAATCTGGCATCAAGACTTTTCGCGCGGCCGATGGCTTGTGGGAGAATCACCCCATCGACGACGTCGCCACACCCGAGGGTTTCGAACGTAACCCGCAACTAGTCTACGAGTTCTACAACCAGCGGCGACAGCAATTGCTCTCGGAACAAGTCAGACCCAATGCAGCACACAGCTACCTCGCAAAATTTGAGCACGAGTTCCCCGGAAATTTTCTATTGATTACGCAGAACGTAGATAACCTTCACGAACGCGCTGGTTCAGAGAATTTAGTCCATATGCACGGCGAGTTACTAAAGATGCGTTGTCTTAACTCGCAGTTGATATTCGATATCGCTGAGGACTTCAACTTCGATACCAATTGTCGTTGCTGCCATTCACCTGGCAATCTGCGACCACACATTGTCTGGTTTGGCGAGATGCCTTTGCAAATGAACAAAATCAATCAGGCGCTGGAAAGTTGCGATGTATTCGTAGCTATCGGCACCTCTGGAAATGTGCACCCCGCTTCCGATTTCTATCAGACTGCAAAAATTCACCGCGCACATACAGCTGAACTAAACCTTGAGAGAACCGGCTCAAGGTTTGATGAACACATTATCGGCAATGCTTCAGAAGTAGTGCCGAAGTATTTAGAAAATTTATTGCAGGTTTGTTGACACAAAATTTCTAGACTGCTGATCACCGTGCGCAGAGAAAAAGTATCTATGGCTCGTAAAATTACTCTTAGCCTAGCCGGAATATTGGGCTTGCTTGTAGTCCAGCTCGGCGCGAATGACGACGATTATTACACCAAGAGTCGTCAATTCGGCGAAATTCAGTCCTAGTCCATTCAGATACTCGTGCCGAGCATTTTCGAGATAGTGCTGATACACCGTATTGTTTACAATGCCTTGCAAATCACACTCGTAGTCCCGCACTTGGAGTTGGGTAGTAAATCGGGATGTTCTCATCCAAGATTCCTTTAAAGGGGCATATTCCATATGCAACGCCCAACAAACCGACTGGCCTAGCCACTCAAGCACAGCGTAGTCTAGCACCTAGGACCCGATATCGTTGGCCTCCCCGAATATTTCGTGTAAGAATCGGGGCTAGCGGTCGAGCCCATCGCTCACTCAATAAACTAAAAATAGTGATTCAGAATGAGGTTTACGATGAAATCTTTTAGGTTCCTTTTTACTGCAGCACTCTCAACTATCGCCCTGAGCTTAACTCAGTTTTCCCTCGCAGATCACCATGGCGCCGCTACAGCGAAGTCGCTAACTCAATGGGCAGAAGGCGAGCATCGCAGCGAGTCGAATCGCGTTCGAAACGAATCGCGCAATCCGGTAGAAACTCTGGAATTTTTTGGCCTAGCCGCAGACATGACTGTAATAGAAATTCTGCCATCCAGAGGCTGGTATACAGAGATCATGGCTCCCTATCTTCGTGATCATGGCAAATACTATGCAGCACATTTTTCACCGAACGCATCAGCCTCTTACATGCCGCCTAACCTGCGCAATTTCGAAGAGAAAATCACCGCTGACCCAGATCTCTACGGAAAAATTACTGTACGTCATCTGAACCCGCCTAACGAGGTTACTATTGCACCACCTGCGTCGGCAGACATGGCGCTTACGTTTCGCAACGTACACAACTGGATCATGGCAGGACAAGAACACGAATACTTCGCAACGTTCTACGAGGCATTGAAGCCTGGTGGAGTACTCGGAGTAGTTGAGCATAGAGCTAAGCCAGATGCTGGCATGGACGTCATGCGCACCTCAGGATACGTAACCGAGTCTTATGTAAAAGAAGTTGCTGCAGCTGCCGGATTCGAATTTGCAGGCAACAGCGAATTGAATGCCAATCCAAAAGATCCAACAGTTCACCCCGAAGGTGTTTGGACTCTTCCCCCAAACTATAGAATGGGCGATGTGGATAGAGACAAGTACATGACAATCGGTGAAAGCGACCGCATGACGCTAAAATTCGTCAAGCCACTGTAGAACGCTAAAAAACAAACTCGATAACATGAAAAAAAATCCTCCCGTATGCGTCATCATCGGCGCTGGTGACTACATCGGCGCCGCCATAGCACGCCGATTCGCCGCCGGGGGCTTCATCGTTTGCCTTGGAAGACGCAACGGCGAGAAGAACGATGCGCTCGTAGCTGAAATTGAGGCCGCGGGCGGCCAGGCCCACAGCTACACATTGGATGCCCGCGAAGAGATACAGATAGTCGAGCGCTTCGCGGCCATTGAGAAAGAGTTCGGACCAATTGAGATCGTGATTTCGAACGCGGGCGGAAACGTAAACTTCCCCATCCTAGAAACCACAGAGAGAGTGTTCTACAAAGTTTGGAAGATGGCCTGCCTGACCGGATTCCTAAGTGGTCGAGAGGCAGCAAAATACATGTTGCCACGCAAGAGAGGATCTATATTCTTCACAGGCGCAACAGCCAGCCTGCGTGGCGGCAGTGGATTCGCTGCATTTTCCAGCGCTAAGTTCGGACTACGCGCCTTGGCACAAAGCATGGCGCGAGAACTCGGCCCTGAGAACATTCATGTGGCCCATCTGATCATCGATTCCGGCGTCGATACCGCCTTCGTCCGGGACCGAATAAAGGACCGGGGCGAAGATCCAGACTCTCTAACGGCCGATACTCTCATGGACCCAAAATCTATAGCAGACAATTATTGGATGCTGCATCATCAGAGTCGCGATGCATGGACCCATGAGATGGACGTCAGACCCTTCGCCGAGAAATTCTAAATCTTGCCCAATTCACACTAGGCACGAACTAAAGGTAGAAACTAAATCATGACAATTAGAGCAGAATTCCATTTCGATTTTGGCAGCCCTAACACCTACTACTGCCATCGAGTCATACCAGCCATCGAAGAGCGCACTGGCATCACTTTCAACTATGTACCGATATTACTAGGCGGCGTATTCAGAGCGACGAATAATAAATCACCCATGGAAGCGTTCGCGGGCATCAAGAACAAATCTGAATACAACGCGCTAGAGACAGAACGCTTCATTGAGAAATACGATCTATCGAAGTTCAAATTCAACCCTAGCTTTCCCGTAAACACGCTGCATATTATGCGTGGCGCAGTTTGCGCGAGTGACAAAGGCATCTCCAAGGAATACATCGAAGCTATATATCAGAGCATGTGGGAGCAGGAACTCAACATGGCCGACCTCGAAATTATAAAGAGCGCTCTACTAGCAGCAAACTTACCAGCGGATGAATTGCTAACGGGAAGCGTTGAGCCCAATGTGAAGCAAAAGCTGATAGACAGCACAAAGGCTTCGGTAAATCGAGGCACGTTCGGCGCACCTACATTTTTTATTGGTGATGAAATATTTTTCGGAAAGGATCGACTACGAGAAGTTGAAGAAGAAATCTTCGCTCAATTAGCGCGATCGTAGACTCGCGTTAAGCTAATTGCCCCGCGAAATGACTCCGGCTCGATCGTCATCTCGACCCGCAATTGATCCCCGCCTTCTTCGAGTGTGTAGGTCTCGAGCGTAAAGCCTCCATCGCGAGGTCTAGCCTCTACGACTAGCACAGCAGCATCCCAATTCCCGAACGAGAAATCTTCGCCACCTTCCGTATAGAAACTATTGGCCGTGGTACTGCGCCGCCGGCCATCTGTGTGGAAGATGCGCTGATAGTTATCTGCGTAGGTGAAGGTAAATTCAGGGTCTGTGTATTCGATACGCAATACATCGTCATAGGAGATGCGATCGTAGAGTTCCTGCTCCGGGGGGCCACCTCGATAGTAGTCTTCTGGCCGCTTTCTGAAAAAGCGCCTAGCTACCTTTCCCCCGCCGTCCTTGATCGCCTCTTCCACCTGATCGTCACTGTTGTCAGATAGCTCTTCATTGAAGACCCAGTCTCCCACCATTAGCTGATGATTTTGGGCATCCGCACTCTGACTCTGGGACTGCTGCGCGCCTGTGAAGAACACGGTAAAGAATATCAACAGCACGAGCAGGTTCTTTGCTGTCTTACTAAAAACAATTAGTTGATCGTTCACTTTGCTCATCCATTTATCTAAGAGTACAGGCCACTATCATTAGATCGTCTTTCGCCATGCGGCGATTGCTTTCCCAATCTCGTGAGGTGAATCTTCCTGTAGAAAATGATTCCCCCAGACTTTCACCTCAGTCTGATTCGGCCAAGACCGACAAAATTCTCGCTGCGCTCCTATCAATATCGCACCCGGATCAGCATTAATAAATAGCTTAGGTAGATCCGCTTCAGTAAGCCAATCAGCATAGGCTTGCACGATCTCTACTACGTCTGCAGGAGTTCCATCGATCGGTATTTGTCGTGGCCAGGTAAGAGTCGGTCGTCGATCCTCGCCACTATTTTGGAAGGGACGCCGGTAGACTTCCATCTCCTCCTCACTCAGATCTCTAAGAATAGAACCCGGCAGGACTTTCTCGACGAAGGTGTTCTTATCCAGCACCATTTCTTCACCGGCGGTCGAGCGAAATCCCTGAAACACACCTCGTGCTGCCTCAGGCCATTCATCCCAAGATACCGGCCGAACAATGCCTTCCATATAGGCGATGCCCTTAACGGCATCACGATGCCTATTAGCCCAATCGAAACCCAGCGCCGAACCCCAATCATGAATAACCAAAGTAACATCGCTCTCGACTCCCAGAGCCTCCAACGCGCCGTCTAGATACTCTCTGTGTTGCACGAAGGTGTAGCTGCTGGCATCGGGATTGTCTAGCTTGTCAGAATCGCCCATGCCGATGAGATCGATAGCTATACACCGTCCCTGATCTTGTAGGTGCGGCATGACATTCCGCCATAGATAGGATGAAGTAGGATTCCCATGCTGGAAAATGATCGGGGCGCCCTCTCCCATCTCCACATAGCTCATCGTCTTGCCCTTAACAATGACCTCCTTCTTTACGTGTTCCTTGGCGCTTAGCATGACTTTCTCCATGATTTGTTTGAATTTTTACCCCTGAAAGACGAAGCTCTATGAGAATAACCCCGCCCGCTCATCAATTCAATTGCGGGGGGCTTATCAGCCAGAGTATGCGACCTCGCGACGCATTTGAACAAGCGCCCAGTTATCGGCTATGCTCCAACCCCACCGTGCGAATTACACTACGGCAATTAGGAGAGAACCCGAATGACAATGCAGAAAACACCTCTATTAATGTCCAGAATACTAGGCAGGGGTGCAATCCTAGATCCTGATATAGAAGTCGTCACCATGCAGGCCGAAGGCATGCATCGGCAGACGCTGAAACAAACATGGGATAGAGCGAATCAGGTTGCCAACGCTCTTCAAAAACATGGCATCCAGGTGGGCGACAGAGTAGGCAGCTTCATGTGGAATAATTATCGCCATCTGGAGTTGTATCAAGCAGTTCCCTCTATGGGCTCAGTACTGCACACGCTGAACATTAGACTCTCTCCGACCGATCTTGAATACATCATCAATCACGCAAACGATAGAGTGATCTTCGCAGACGAAGATTTACTTCCTCTACTGGAGCCACTCTGGGGCAAGCTGCCTAGTGTAGAGCTTCTCGTCATCTGCCGTCATGGCGAGGGCGGCGAGAGCTCATTCGAAAACCAAATTGATTATGAAGACTTTATCGCAGGTCAGGATACAACTTACGACTGGCCAGAAATAGATGAGAACTCTCCGATGGGCTTGTGTTACACGTCCGGTACAACTGGCAAGCCAAAAGGTGTCATGTACACAAACCGCTCTACCTATTTACATACGCTTACCGAGTGCCTAACAGATTCTATGGGGCTTTCCTCTCTCGATTCCCTTCTCTGTATTGTGCCAATGTTTCACGCGATGGGATGGGGACTTCCTTTCTGCGCCTCTATGCTGGGCTGCAAGCAGGTTTTTCCGCATCGCTTCATGGTGCCGGATGCTTTTCTTAAACTTATGGACGAAGAAGAAGTTACGATCTCTGCTGGGGTTCCAACTATATGGCAGGGAGTTAAGGCCGCACTCGAGGGTGATTCCGAGAAGTATGACCTGAGTAAACTAAAGAGCATGACCTGCGGCGGGTCTGCGCCACCGGTTTCTATGATGCGTTGGTACTGGGACAGCTATAACGTAGAAATGATTCAGGGCTGGGGAATGACTGAGACCAATCCTCTTGGCACCTTGTCGAGAAAGGTAGCCAAACGCTCTCACATAAACATATCCGAAGACCAACAGTTTGAAAATATTGCCAAGGCCGGACTCGCTATGCCGGGACTGGAGATCGAAATCTTCGATGAGGATTGGAACCGTCTACCACACGATGGAGAAGCTGTGGGTGAACTCTGCATTAAGGGGCCATGGATTGCAGCGGAATATTTTGATGATCCACAACCGGACAAATTTCATGACGGCTGGCTCGTGACTGGTGATGTCGCGAAGATTGATCCTGAGCAATATATTCTCATCTCCGATCGCTCTAAGGATTTGATCAAGTCAGGCGGCGAATGGATATCATCGGTAGACTTGGAGAACCATATCGTAGGCATGGCAGACATTGCACAGGCGGCAGTTGTAGCGCAGCCTCACCCGAAATGGGATGAACGGCCAGTTGCGTTGGTCATTATGGAGACAGGCAAGTCGCTGGATAAAGAGGCTGTGCTCGAACACTGCAGCAAGATCTTCGCCAAGTGGCAATTACCTGATGATGTGATCGTCACAGATGCGATCCCACTTACCTCTACAGGCAAGATAGATAAGAAGGTCATCCGCGCAAAGTTAGATGACGAAGGCTATCAGCTACCTAGCTTACGCTAGGCAGCCGCCGCTTAAGTCTAGAAAATCACTGGCCTGGGTCGGTAGGAGCGTAGTCGATACCTTCGGCATCTGCCCTCCTGGCCCCCGCCAGAATTCCAGATAACGCATAGTTCCCCTCGTGACAGGCATACTCAAATAGACGCTCGCCATTCGCGTTCATGGGTAGTTCCCCACTCCACGGCTGACTGTAATTCGCTGCATCCTCAACGGTAAACTGATACAAGACTGTGTCATCCGACGTGCGCGTAAAGCGCTCAGTCACCTTCATCTGCTGAGAACCATAGAAGCGATGTTCCAGTGAGGAACGCAAACCCTGCTGCCCGTGAAAATTTGTCGTCTCGATGACGAGAGAACCTTCCTCGTAGTAACCAATCGAATCACCTAACCAAGGATAGAGCGGTGGATCCTGATGCTCGGCATTCATGCGTACGATACGTGCATCATGATTCATCTCTGCTAATAGGACGACATGAGATTTCGTCTGAATGATTTGTGTCAGGTTGTTGTAAAGAACCGGCAACTTTGGCGGTCCACCCGTAGAACCGAAACCTACCATGCAGCGCTCACCAAGAGGCCGTACCTCGGGCCCATTGTAGGATTGCCTCTGCTGCATCGCAGCAGCAAAATTGGCGCGGCCCTGCTCGCTATAGGGAAGCTGACCATCTTCGGGCTCCACTATCACCGATGTACGAATCTCTCCATTTACGACCGCTAGTCGTTCTCCCGGATCCATCCAGAACGTATTATAGCCACCAACATTCTGACCCACCGAAGGCGCCTCACGGTTCGGGTCGCTAGGTCGATTACTCGCCTGCATTCGTGCCCGCACCCTAGTTTCGATCAAGATCGCCTCTTCTTCAGAGATCGCCAGCTTGCCCTCGAACCGAGCCGCCCTCTCTAAGTTGGTCTGGGTTGCTAGCGACCAAGTTCCCTGAATGTCCGGCACACCAAATTCTGTCAGCGGTGTTATGTAGCCTGCTTCAGCTGCAAAACTACTGCTATGAATAGAAACGAATGCGGAAAAGGCCCAGACGCTAACCTGAGTTAATGCTGAGTAATCGAGAACAGAATAATTTTTATCTTTCACTGAATTGCTCCTAGTTGCCGGCTTCAATTCCCTGTTATAAATAGGGCTCTTGCGCGCATTGAGATTATGCCATCTATCCAGCCCCAGATTCTAACATCCTGCCACCCACTGCAGTTTTATAGGGATTGGGCTAAGCTGCCTAGCCATACTCGGTTCGCAAAATACAAGCGATTTAGGCGAGAATGTTTTTAAATTAGTGAACTCAGCTCGGTGTAACTGAGATTTAAATCTGTTATAAAGGGGAATATTAGTATCAAATTTCACATTTTTGCACCAATTTGGAGCAAAAAGTATTAGCAGTAAAGGATTGAACCCGTAGCAATGGCGAATACCAAACAATTAACGAGCGTAGTCGCGCTTCTTGCCTCCATAGCAGTTCTCGATAATTTCATCTTTGTTGAATTGGAACCTGGATTCGAAAGCATGGTGCTTATCGAACCCTATGTCTCTGCGAATGAGAGCAGGGGGGCCTTGCGTGAAGCAAAAGGTTTTTGGATCGATCAACAAAGTGTTAGCAGCGCTGACTTCGCGAAGTTTTTAGAATCAACAGGCTATGAGCCACAGGAAGTTGCACCACATAGCCAGCGGAAATTTACAAACCAAATTGAAGATGTCGCACTTACTGTTAGCGTCGAAGAATTGCGGGCTCAAGTTGGCAATGCAAATTGGAAGGCGACTAGTAGTAACTTTTCCATGAACCACACTGTCATGGGCCAAGACGATCTGAAGGTAAATTTTAACGACGCTCAGACTTATTGCAATTGGCTAGGTAAAGTTCTACCGACAGCAGAACAATTTGGACATATCTCTATGCAAGCCCATGACAAAAAAGCCACCGAGCTCATCGAGTTTCGCTGCGTGAGAAATATTTAGAAATCACGAATAGCAGCCATTCGGCGCAAGCCAGCTAGATCTCTCTAGCTATTAACAACTTCATGATTTCGTTACTGCCACCGTATATCTTCTGTATGCGACTATCCGCATACATCTTGGCAATCGGATACTCCATCATGAATCCATAGCCACCGAAGAACTGCAGACACTCATCTATGATTTCGCACTGCTTCTGCGTCGTCCACCACTTCGCCATGGCAGCCGTCGCTTCGTCTAATTTCCCATCGGCGAGCTTCATCGCGCAGTCGTCTACGAACACTCTGGCCAGACGTGCCTCTGTGTAGCGCTCTGCCAGTTTAAATTGCGTATTCTGAAAATCGAGAATTCGTTTTCCAAATGCCTTACGCTCTTTCACATACTCACTCGTAATCTGCAATGCTTTCTCGATCGCCGCACAAGCGCCGGCAGCAATAATCAATCTTTCCTGTGGCAGTTGCTGCATCAACTGCACAAAACCTTTCCCTTCGGATGAGCCTAACAAATTTTCTTTGGAAACTCTTACATCATCGAAGAATATTTCAGCGGTATCCTGCGCCTTCATACCAAGCTTCTCTAAGTTCCTGCCGCGACTGAAACCGCCCTCGCCTTCAACCAAATCGGTTTCTACCATGATCAGCGAGATTCCCTTGCCGCCCTCTGACGGATCAGTCTTCGCTACAACACAGATGAGATTCGCGGTCATGCCATTAGTTAGGAATGTCTTCTGTCCATTCAGAACGTATTCGTCACCCTTAAGGATAGCGGTAGTCGCCACTGATTGGAGATCGGAGCCAGTGCCTGGCTCGGTCATCGCTATAGCAGAGACGATCGCTCCGCTCGCCATTAACGGCAACCACTTCCTCTTCTGCTCTTCACTGCCGTAAGAATTAATGTAATGGGCAACAATGCCAGAATGCACACCGTTTCCAAATCCAGTAACGTTGGCGTAGCTAAGCTCCTCGACCAGCACCATCTCGTGCTTGAAGTTCCCGCCTCCACCACCATACTCTTCTGGTATTGAGGCACACAGCAGGCCAGCCTTCCCAGCAATAAGCCATGCATCCCGATCGACGAAGCCCTGTTTCTCCCATTTACTCATCTTCGGTACAAATTCTTTCTGCAGAAATTTGGCGACCGCGTCGCGCATAATATGCAACTCTTCATCCATCCAAGGCGAATCGTAGGAATCAATCATGATATTTTCTCTTAGGCTGTAACCGAATCCATACGTTCAATAATCATGGCATTTGCAGTACCGCCACCCTCGCAGATAGCAATCAAGCCGTAACGCTTCTCCTGCCGCTCTAGCTCATGTACTAACGTGGTCATGAGTTTCGCTCCAGTACCACCTAGCGGATGCCCTAAAGCCTGCGCTCCACCATTTACATTTAACTTGTCTAGGTCCGCACCCACCGCCTTTGCCCACGCAAGAGGCACCGACCCGAACGCCTCGTTGACCTCGTACAGATCGATATCATCGATGGTAAGTCCTGCCTTCTCCAGTACTTTCTGTGTTGCAGGGATAGGGCCTTCTAACATGATCACCGGATCTGAGCCGACTACCGCCAACGAGTGAATCTTCGCGCGCACCGGTAGATTGTATTTCGATACCGCCATCTCATTTGCGATCATGACAGCTGCCGAGCCATCACTAATCTGACTCGCAGTACCGGCTGTTATCACTCCGCCTTCTCGTAGGGCTTTTAAAGATTGCATGCCCTCTAAAGTTGCCCCACCACGAATACCTTCATCTGCTAGATGCACGTCCACCGAACCATCTTCTAACTTAATATTTAGCGGGACAATCTCTTCTTTGAAGTAGCCATTATCAGTTGCAGCTTTTGCACGCTGATGACTCAATAGTCCGAAGGCATCGAGATCGGCACGAGTAATCTCATACTTTCGGGCCAATAGCTCTGCGCCATCGAACTGACTAAACTGGATGCCGGGATACTGAAGCTCCAAACGTTCACCCTTAGGAATACCACGGCCATTCGGTAGGCCATCACGTATATTGGAGCCAATTTCTACCGTGCTCATCGCCTCTACTCCGCCGGAAATAATAACGTCCTGAGTGCCCGACATGACTGCCTGCGCACCAAACTGAATTGCCTGTAACGACGAGCCGCATTGACGATCTACGGTTGTTCCGGGCACGGCTAGATCGAGCTTGGAAGACATAGATACATTGCGACCTAAATTGCCCGCCTGTGAGCCGATCTGCACCACGACACCGAATATCACATCGTCTACAGCGTCTGTAGGAATACCCGTTCTATCGACTAGCTCATCAACTACGATTGCGCCCATATCCACAGGGTGGATAGCACTCAATCTGCCTTTCTTCTTTCCTGTTGCGGTACGCACTGCTCCGACTATATATGCATCAGCCATTTTTTTGCTCCTAACTTAAATTGATAAAATCGTAAATCTAATTGAATATCTAAAAACCGCTTTCGAGCCACATTCAAAGTGCCGGCATACGAATGCCCGCGTCGAGCCTTATCGTTTCACCATTAAGATATGAACAAGTCACGATATGCGCCACCTGATCTGCAAACTCTTCAGGATTACCAAGACGCTTTGGAAATTGCGTGATAGCTATGAGCGGATCTCGCACCTCGTCCGGAGCTGATGCCAACAATGGGGTCTCAAATACTCCTGGCGCGACCGTATTGACTCGAATGCCTCGCTTCGCTAGATCTCGGGCAATCGGCAATGTCATCGACACGATGCCGCCCTTTGATGCGGCATAACCTGCCTGGCCGGTCTGGCCATCGAATGCGGCGATGGAAGCCACATTAATGATGACTCCACGTTCATTGTCTGCTGTTACCGGATCGTTAACCTGCATAACCTCGGCGCACAGACGCAGTACATTAAAGGTGCCGATCAGATTAACTCTCACGATGTGCTCGAATTTTTGCAACAACATCGGACCGTTCTTTCCAACCGTGCGCGCAGCTCCACCGATTCCTGCAGAGTTTACATTGATGTGGACTGTGTCGAACTTCTCTTTGGTCTTTTCGAGTGCCGTCGCTACTGCCACCTCATCCGCGACATCGCCTGCGTGATAGATAGCGTTATCACCCAGCTCGGCTGCAGCCTTCTGCAGCATGTCCTCATTTAGGTCGAACAACATGACCCTCGCGCCTGCCGCAATAAAATTTCGTGCCGTGGCCAGGCCTAGGCCTGACGCTCCACCGGTAATAAATGCTGTTTTATTCTGTAATTCCATAATGCTTGGCGCCGTGAGTTGGTAACTTTTGTTAAATAAGGGACGCAAAATGATAATGTATCCATTGCAAAAGTGAAACAGCTAATGAAACTGTGTTTACAGGCTGAAATTATAAGAGTTTTCCCTCATTGGTTTTATTTCCTCTGCACAATCCCCTATGATTCGTAGGCTTTGGATTTAATAACAGGAGTCAAGATGGGACCGCTACAGGGATTAAAAGTACTAGAAATGGCTGGCATTGGCCCGGGCCCCTTCTGTGCCATGATGTTGGCCGACATGGGTGCCGAGGTAGTGCGCATCGATAGGCTAAATCAGAAAGGCACAGGTCATAGAGCTAACGTGCTAAATCGAGGACGCCGCTCAATTGCACTAGACCTTAAAAACCCAGCCGCTGTTGAGACGGTCCTGCGGATGATAGAAGAAGCGGACGCGCTCATCGAGGGATTCAGACCAGGCGTGATGGAGCGTCTGGGCCTAGGACCGGATGTCTGTCTCGAACGTAACCCGAAGCTCATCTTCGGCCGTATGACAGGCTGGGGACAATCTGGACCTTTATCTCAGGCTGCCGGGCACGATATAAACTATATATCCATAGCTGGAGCACTAGGTGCAATGGGCTACTCTGATAGAGCTCCCGCTCCGCCGCTCAATCTAGTAGGAGACTTTGGCGGTGGTGCCATGTACTTACTAACAGGCATACTCGCCGCTATTTATGAGAGAACCAACTCAGGACAGGGGCAGGTAATTGATGCTGCCATGACCGATGGCACCGCGAGTCTGTTAAGCCCCTTCTACGGGCTCATGGCAATGGATATGTGGACTACCGACAGGCAGGCCAATAAATTAGATGGCGGCGCTCACTATTACGGTAGTTATGAATGTAGTGATGGAAAATATGTTTCCATAGGCTCCATCGAGCCACAATTCTATGCACTTCTTCTAGAGAAGTGTGAGATTGAAGATGAAGAATTTCTAGCACAGCAGGACCAGAGTGCATGGCCACAGCTAAGAGAAAAACTCGCGAAGCTGTTTCTTACAAAGACACGATCCGAATGGAGCGACTTGATGGAAGGAACTGATGTCTGCTTTGCGCCAGTACTTGACCTAGGGGAAGCGCCTAGTCACCCTCACAATGTTGCCAGAGATACATACGTAGAATTTAATGGAGTGACTCAACCCGCGCCCGCTCCGAGATTTAGTCGCACACAGTCGCAGATCAAATCATCTGCCGCCATGGTCGGCGAGCATACCGAGCAGATCTTGGCAGACTGGGGATATAGTGAAAACGAAATTGAACAACTACGGACGGCGAAAGCCATCTAGAAAGAACGTATAAAGGGATAATCAATATTTACAATTGCTATTTGCTTAGTGGCAATGGTTACCGACAGAAGGCGCAGTGAAGAAGATAAAGGACGCCGTACTTGGAGGAGAATACGTCTATCGCAGTAACTCCTTAAAGGCAGAGTTTCTGATCTGTGCGATTACCAAACGACAGGAGGATTTGCACCTACAACAAATGCTTCAGGAAGGAGGTGTAGACATCATCAGAATGAAGCAGAAGCAACAGACCCCTGCATAAGCCATAGCTTCTCTGTATTATAGGCCAACACCCTAATCGCTGTTTGTTGGAACCGATCAATGGCCTATAACGCAATTCTCTATCAGATCGAAAACAATATCCTCACCATTACACTCAATCGTCCCGAGCACATGAACGCCTTCACCGTTGAAATGGCGAACGAGCTGATCGATGCCGTGAATCGCGCCAGCGAAGACGATGAGGTTCGAGCCATCGTGATCACTGGAGCTGGCAAAGCATTCTGCGCGGGCATGGATCTGAGCAGCGAGGGAAATGTATTTGGATTGAATGAAGGTTTGCAGCCGACTCTTAGCGATATGCAAACTAAGCTAGATGACCCCGAAATCATTTCCGGCGTCCGCGATACAGGCGGCCGGCTAACTCTCGCGATCTACGACTGCAAGAAACCGGTCATTGCTGCGATCCATGGCGCAGCCGTGGGCATCGGCGCAACCATGACCTGCGCGATGGATATCCGGCTCGTTTCCGAGAATGCGCGAGTAGGCTTCGTGTTCAACAAAATAGGCATTACACCCGAGGCCTGCTCCACCTGGTTCCTCCCCAGAATCGTCAACATGGGTACGGCGTTAGAATGGGTCTATAGCGGCGAGTTAATCGCAGCAGAAGAACTAAAAGCGCGCGGCTTCGCTAATTCGATAGAGCCTAAGGAATCACTTCTGGAAAAAGCCTACGAACTCGCTAAGCGAATAGCACAACACAGCCCGGTGTCTATCGCTCTGACGCGACAGATGATGTATCGTAACGCGGCTCAAGATCACCCACTGGCGGCGCATCAAGTAGATTCCTTAGCGATATTCTATGCGAGCCAAGGGAGTGGCAAAGAAGGCGTAAAGGCTTTCTTGGGAAAGAGAAAGCCGGAGTATGTAGAAAAGGCGTCCAGTGACATGCCACCTTTCTACCCATGGTGGGAAGACTGAACTCAGAGAAAGAAGTAGGAAAGAGCAGAAGAACAACCAACTATTAGTCTGACAGGTATCACAATGCTTAAAAATTTCGAGCTCCTCTGTTCGACTAGTGGCCGCGTAACCCTTGGGCTCTACTTTTTCGGCCCCGGCGCGCTGCTGAAGATTACGAATATGGACGGGACATCTGCTTACATGGCCGAACAAGGCATGGTATTTATCTACTTCTTCCTGATCTTGACCATTCTAATTCAGCTGTTTGGCGGCATCGCCGTGGTTGTAGGCTATCAAGTGAAGCTAGTAGCGTTCGTGCTAGCTGGATTGACGCTCGTCATTAATGTGGTAATGCATGACTTCTGGAATGTCCCCGACCAGACACAGAACTTCGTTAAGAATATGGGCATCTTTGCCGGCTTACTGGTATTAGCTGGCCTTGGCGGCGGTGGTTGGAGCCTCGATAGCAAGCTCGCTAAAACCAATTAATATCAGCAGCTTATCGGCAATGTCGACAAGCAGTGATCTCGATTCTTGACAGCTTCCCGCGCGCCTGCGAAAGTGGCCTTGAATACAGAGCAATAGGCACCATCTTAGTGTTAGTGGCGAAAGTGACTGCGAATGAATTCAGCTGATTTGAAGATTCGAGTGCATATAGTAGAATTTTCACCACAGCACCGCGTAAACGAAACTCTTAAACAGGACTAACCACATCATGATAATGGTTCAATCAACTTTTCATCTAGTTGCAGAATCCAAATCTGAAGTACTCGAATTGATGAAGGATATGTCTCGCCTGTGTCGCCAGGAACACGGCTGCCAGAACTATGAGTACTTCGAAGGTTTGACTGATACCAATCAGATAGTCCTATTACAAGAATGGGAAAATGCCGACTGCCTGCAGGCCCACTATCAAACTGCTCACATGGAAGAATTTCTGGGCAAGCTTGGTAACTATCTAGAGAGTGACGTCATCACACGCAGCTATGCATCACAGGACGAGCCCCGAGCAAATTCGACGAGCAGCGAGGACTTGGCAAAGCCAGAGCAGACAATCCACTAAGTCCGTTGTTGCTTCTGGCTACAATTCATATAGATAACCTGGTTTGATCATAAAGTTAGCGCTAGTTATTGAGCTTACATTCGAACTACAGGGGCCAGTAAATGTTCTATACGCTGCAAGGTGATCAGAAGGCTCCTGTTTCATCGGAAGAAAATACCCGGCTGCTACTCTGGAGAACCTCCACGTTCTGGGTCATGCTCGTTGGCTATGTGGGCTACTACATCTGCCGCGGCAACCTCGCCGCCGCTTTTCCTCTGCTTACACAAGAATTCGGCTACTCCAATACGCAACTCGGTCTTATAGCCTCTCTATCAGAAATGGCCTATGCCGCCGGCAAATTTATCAATGGCCCACTAGCCGATAAAATCGGCGGTCGCAAAATCTTCCTCGTCGGCATGGCGGGTGCAATATTCTTCAATATCATCTTTGCGATCTCGGCAAGCCTGACCGCATTTATCATTGTATGGTGCTTTTGTCGCTACTTTCTTTCCATGGGCTGGGGCGGGCTGACCAAGACGATCGGCAACTGGTATCCAAGAGAGCGCAACGGCACTGTGATGGGCTTGATTAGTGTCAACTTCCAATTTGGTGGAGTTGCGGCCACTCTGTTTGCGGGGTTTCTAGTAGCTATGGGCGTCCCCTGGCAGGGAGTCTTCATCTACCCCGCCATGGTACTCGCTCTGATCTTACTCTGGTCCTACTTCGCGTCGCGCTCTAGCCCTAGCGACGTAGTGCCTGGCGCTAGGCCAATAGAAGGCGAAACTTCAAAGGAGCAAATTGCCGACTATGGCGACGAGGAACAGCCGCCTGTATCGACTATCATGAAGACACTGCTGCGTCTGCCTATATACCGACAGTTACTCGTGTTTAGCTTTCTCACCACGCTGCTGCGTTCAGTATTCTTATTCTGGACGCCGAAATTCCTATTCGACATTGGCCTAGGAGCAAGCTCTGCGATTTTACGCTCCGCCATATTTCCATTGTTGGGTGTAGCTGGTACGGTGTTCATCGGCTGGTACACAGACCACCATGCACGCAACGGAGACCGAGCACGCATGATGTGGATAATGCTATCCGTGCTCGTGTTTTGCATGATCGCCATAGCGGTGCTGAGCAACGCGAGTGAACCTAACTTCAATATGATCTTGTTCTTTCTCGGAGCTAGCGGATTCTTCTTGCTGGGCCCCTACTCGATGAGTAGCGGCTGTCTCACACTGGACATCGCTGGCGCGAAAGGAGCAGGTTCCTGTACAGGTATTATCGACGGGATGGGCTATATTGGCGGAGCGATCGCAGCTTTTGCTGCGGGCATACTCTCCGACTATTTGGGCTGGCCGCAGGTATTTCTGGTGCTATCAGTGTTTGCCGTCATCTCCACTCTCAGCGCTTGGCTAATGAGTCGCGGCTTTCAGAAGATGGCGCGAGAATCAGCAGGGTAAAATCGCCTCAGCTAATCCTGCGCTTCATATTCCTTAATCTGATCAGTGATACCACGCACCATGCCGTTAGGGATCGGCAAAGTTAGATGGTACTGCGAGATTTTCCATCCCGCAGACGTGCGTATCAGCACTCCGCTGCCGCGGCTACTGCCGTAACTCTGACTCAACAACGCCTCATCAAACCACGCGCTCAATCCATCCGGAGTGATGTTGATATTACGTTGCTGCGGCGTATAGACCCAACCATTACTGCCGCTTGAGTACTGGCGAAACTCTTGCTTGATCCAGCGCTCACTTGCATCAGTTCCTATAAATACACCATCGGGGCTCATCAGACCGAAATAGGTATCCCATTCGCCGTTCGCGGCGGCCTGGTGATAGCCATCTAACACTTTATTTATGGCAGCGATGTCTGATTGCTGTGACTGGTTGTTTTGGGCACAGCTTAGCAACGCAAAAGAGAATAGAATTAGCAGCGATATGTTCTTCATAATTTGTTGTTCTCCGAGGGTATTGTGCCACTACTGCTAGATGATTTTTTCTCATCGAATTCTCCAGCATCGATTCGCGCGAAATAGGCACTAGCTACCTTCTTAACCTTCGGCGCCAGCAGTAGCGTCGAGACCATAGTAGGTATCGCCATCGTCGCGTACATGCCATCCAGAAGATTAATCACCACATCTAGCGAGACGACGGCACCGGCAATTATCAGCGCCATATAGGCATACATATAGAGCTTTTCTTTTGATGTGCCGAAGAGAAAACCCATACACTTGCTGCCGTAGTACCAATAGGTGAGTATCGTCGTGGTACTCAACACGATAACCATGATCAGCAACAGATAGGAACCGTAGCCCGGAAACACCTGCTCATAGGCCTGCGTAGTCATCGTGATGCCTAAACCACCACCTTCCCATACGCCCGTGACCAGAAGTGCCATCGCCGTGCAGGTACAGACGATCAAGGTATCGGCGATAGGGCCTATCATGGCGACCAGACCCTCACGAGTTGGCTCGTTTGTCTTCGCTGCACCATGAGCGAGAGACTCCGTGCCAATTCCCGCTTCATTAGAGAATGCGCCGCGCTGCACGCCAATCAGAATCACTGCACCAAGTACGCCTCCCGATACAGCCTCTCCGGTAAAGGCATCGGTAAAGATGAGCGCGAACATGGCTGGTATCTCGCCAAGATGACTCGCCAGCAGCACACCGGTGATCAGGAAATAGAAGATCACCATAGAGGGCACCATCCTGCCCGCGATCGCGGACACTCTCCTCACCTTTCCTATGACTACGCTAAACATAACGATGGCAAGAACAATACCGGCGCCAAAGTCGAAACTAAAATGCTCTTCGCTAGTCGCCATCCCGGCAGGGATCGCTATGACATCGCGCAGGATCTGCACCAATTGATTCACCTGAAAGATAGGCAGCGTTCCTACCATGCCTGCTATGGCAAACATCCATGCCAGAGGCAGCCACTTGCGAGGTAGCCCTTCGCGAATAACATACATCGGACCGCCTTGCAGCTTGCCCTCATCATCTTTGCCGCGAAACATGATCGCTAGAGAGGCGGTATAGAATTTTGTGGATATTCCGACGATCGCAGTAATCCACATCCAGAATATTGCACCCGGACCGCCAACTGTAATCGCGATTGCTACGCCGGTGATGTTACCCAAGCCCATGGTACCCGCCAACGCGGTAGCGAGCGCAGCATAGTGACTGATGTCTCCGGAAGCTGCCTCGGAAGATTCATCGTATTTACCTTTCAGCAATGCGATGCTATGAGAGAAATAGCGAAAGTGGCGGAGTCTGGAGTGAACCATGAAGAAGAAGCCGCCGCCCACAAGCAGAAAAACTAACGGCAAGCCCCACATGAAATTGGTATAGGCAGCGATCGCTGCTTCTATTGAGTCCATCACAGCTTATTACCCTGTAATGTGAATAATTCGATTCTGGCTAATACGAAGATAAGCTTATCCTGTTTGATGCTCCTGGAAACGCACCCGGTGTCAGTATGGAGGCGCCGGGCTATGAATCACTGCGCGCTCCTAGCATCCGCCTCGTGACGACGCTCTCCGGCGAGTATGGCACGCATCGCATAGTTGCCCTCATGGCAGGCATATTCATACAAGTTTTCACCTGTATACATCGGCATCTCGGCAGTCCAGGGCTGAGTATAGAGATCTGGATCATCGATGGTAAAAGTGTAATGAAGCTTGTTGTTAGCAACGCGAGTGAATCGCTCCGTCAGCAGAATATTGCTGGAAACCAATCGCTCCTTCGCTACCTGCCAGCCATTGAAGTCTTTCGTCTGCACGACCAAAGTATCTCCTTCGTAGTAGCCAATCGAGTCACCCAGCCACTTCTCATAGGGCAGTGCTTTAAACTCCTCATCAATTCGCACAATTCGTGCGTTATGCACCATTTCTGCTAGTAGAACTACATGAGTTGGCCCTTGCACGATTTGCATATGATTATTGTAGAGGCTGCTCATGAACGGAGCCGTTGAAGCAAAACTTATGAGACACCGATCTGAGAGAGTTCGTCCCTCTGGCCCATCGCTCTCTGCCATACCCATGGGTAATTCATCCTGCTGAGACCGACGAATTGCCTGTCCCTCTTCTCTCCATGGAATCTTGCCATCAGGCGGATCTACGATGAGGGATGATCGATACTTACCATTCATCTCTGCGAGGGCGTCGCCCGGTGTAATCCAAAAACCATTGTAGCCACCCACATTTTCGGGCCCAGGCGCTTCGGCACCAGTTGCTTCGAGAAAAGCGATAAAATCGGGCGTAGAAACCATCTTCGCCAACATAGTTTCCTCGTCTACCTCTAATTCCCCTCCATAGACATCTGCACGTTCCAGACCAGTTCGGGTCTTGTAGTTCCAAACACCTTGCACATCCGGCACGCCAAAGTCTGTCTTAGGTGGCGTATAGTTCTCAGCGGCGATGACCAGCGGCCCAAAAAATACGGCTATTATTAGGCTGACCAAGGCATTTGTCCGAAAGTGAGTTCTCATGAAGACATCCTTAATCGAATTCATAAATGGGCAAAGTGGCGCTTTTTTTAGCATTTTAGTGATTTTAGTTTCCATCGCTTTTCCTATCAATCAATTCATTAATTCAT
>JAPKAI010000122.1 GCA_028825335.1 Gammaproteobacteria bacterium
TATTGCACAGGGAAACGACTTCCCAACTGCCTCGCCGGAAGACGTCGGTGTATCATCCGAACGCCTGCGGCGTCTCTCCGACACTATGCAGCGCTATATCGATAGCAATATGCTTGCGGGAACCGTCTCTTTGGTATCGCGCAACGGCAAGGTAATACACGTCGAGTCGCAGGGCTGGAAAAATAAAAAAACCGACGAACCGATGACGGATGATTCCATCTTCGTCATCATGTCGATGACCAAACCGATAGTGTCGACTGCTTTGATGATGCTCTATGAAGAAGGTAATTTCCTGCTAACCGATCCCATCACAGATTGGATTCCCGAGTTAGAAGGCAAGCAAGTTGTCATCGAAGAGAATGGCATTAACTATCGCATGTCGGCGCATCGACCCATTACGTTTCGCCACGTGCTATCGCACACGGCCGGAGTCGACCCTAGTCGTGAAGTGTTGACCGAAGAAGAGTTGGCCCTGTTGCCACGCAAGGCGACATTGGAAGAAACAATTATCAATCGTGCGCCGCTACCTTTGAGTTTCCACCCAGGAGACGACTGGCAATATGGAAGTTCAACTGATTATGTGGCGCTATTAGTTGAACGCATATCAGGACAGAGCCTAGTCGATTACCTACAAGAAAAAATACTCGACCCTCTACAGATGCATGACACCTCTTATATAGTCCCTAAGGACAAGGTCGATCGTGTCGCTGCAGTCTACAGCCCGAGTGGCCCCGACCAGACGATCGAACTCTTCCGCGAGACCGAGTATAGGGAGACAACGTATTTTGGCGGCGTAGCAGGACTCTCCTCCACGGTCTCCGACTATTGGCGCTTTAGCCAGATGCTACTGAACGGTGGCGAGCTGGATGGCGTGCGGCTGTTGAGCCCTAAGACCGTAAACCTAATGATTACTAACCATACTGGCGAGAATGATGTGTACATTCGCGGACCGGGATATACCTTTGGGCTTGGATTTGGTCTCGTCAATGATGCTGGCACCGCGCGTGACCCGCTCACTCCGGGTACGTTTAGTTGGGGTGGCGCATGGGGCACGATTTTTTGGGTTGACCCGGTGGAAAACATGATCGGCATCATGATGACTCAAATCACGACTTACAGACATCTAACCGTTCGACAGGATGTGGGCGTTACTGCGATGCAAGCCATCATCGACAGTTACAGCAATAAGCCGTATTCCGTCGCTCCCTATGCAAAGCTAGACTGATAGCTGTTCGATTACATCAGGCACAAAAAAAGGGGTTCAAACGACCCCTTTTTTTGTGCCTCAATACTAGCTTAGAAGCTACTGATCGAGCAGTTGGTAGATTCGACGAATCGCTCTCGGATCTACACCGGCTTCACGAATCTGCGCAAAGTTTTGCCTGTGGTTAGTCATGTCGATCTGCTGCGCAGCATGTTCGAAACTCACACCATCGCTATGCATCTGCGACGTCTTACTCCACAAATCACGCAGATAACCCTGGAAGTGCCCTATAGTCTCCTTGCTACGCATCACCGGACCATGGCCTGGAAGCCATGTATCGAAATCGAGCGTCAGCAGACCATCAAGTGTGGCCGGCCACTCATCGACGTGCCCATCCCCCATATAGGCGAGTCCGGGCAACATCATATCGCCAGTAAAAACGATTTTGTCCTGCGGCAGGTAGATCATCACATCGCCGCCAGTATGGGCACGACCGAAATGATGGAGTTGAATCTCGCGACTACCGCCGGCAACAACTTGAAACAAGGTCATCTTGGTCTCGAGGGTTATGTTCGGTGGCGTGGGCTGCACCTCGCCAATCGCGTTCATGTAATCACGCTGTACCCGATGACGCTCTTCTAATCTTTCCTTACGCGCAGGGTCAGTTTCCGCGGCCGCCTGACGCTCAAGATCCGCCACCGCTGACGGAACCGGGTCGGAAAAACTCTTAAAAGTATTCTCCTCCAATACGTTACCTAGCTCGCCGTTGAGTTTCTTCCGCGTAAACTCATGACCGATGATTTCGATTCCTTCTGGAAAAGCCTGAGCTCCATGTGCATGATCGAAGTGGTAATGGCTGTTCACAAGATAGCGAACTGGCTTATCGGTGATAACCGGTAGCGAATCGAGCAGCGCACGAGCCGCAGCAGGTGTTACATGAGAATCCACGACTAAGGTATCGAACTCACCAACCAAGACCATGACATTGCTCATTGTGAACACAGAGCCTGTGCCGCTGACCAACCAGACTCCTTCAGCAACCTCCTCGAAGCGATGGCTGTCAGATTCAACCACTCTACCCTGAGCGAGGACTAGCGCAGGAAGTAACAGGAGGAATGAGAAAAGTGAAAGTGTTGTCGTTATTTTTCTTAGTGTCATAGTGAGTACCTTATGTAGTTCATAGTACAAAATTCAATAAATTATTTAGCGCTTCACTTAGGGGGCGAAATTCATTGTAAACATACTCCTGCCCCAGCGTACTCGAGGCGAATTTCTGATGGACTACCTCGCCTCCGGCCCCGCTGCGCGCAAACAGTGAGAAAAATTGGTAAATAGAGAAAGAATTCGTAACCTAATCAGTGTTTGGCTCGTCTAAATACCATACACACAGTGTCGCAAGTAAGCTCTGGCACATTAGCGCATAGGCTTAACCCTGTAAAGAAACGGCGCATACAGTTTGACACCAAAAACTTTGTTGAAAATCACCACTTAGCAGGGCAATTCGAACAACGAAAACTCATATCTTATTGTTTTTTATCATATTTAAAATTGGCACGGTTATTACAAAATTATTGGATAAGGCGAGAGCCAAACGAAATGGGTAAAAAGAATTCAGTGGAGCGCATCATGAAGGAAGGGAGTCATACCATGAAATTAAGTGCCGCGATAATGTTAGCGATGCTACTAGGGAGCTATCTTTACTCCACATCCACCAGCGCGGCAGATGCGCCAGATATCTCGAAAGTAAATGGCAGAATTCGGGTGTTGGCAGAGAAACGTATGGGCGACATTTCTTCAGTGAATGGCGACATCGATCTAGATGATGGCGTCGAGATTGAACGTGCCGAAACAGTCAACGGAGACATTCGCGTCAGCCGAGACGTTTCGGTGCATGGCTCACTATCTACAGTGAACGGTGGCATTCTTCTCACCGATGGCAGCATAGTTGAAGGAGATATTATCGTAGAGGAAAAACGCTCTTGGTTCGGGCGATTCTTTAGCTTCGCTCCGAAATCATCGAAAATAACTATCGATGCAGACTCATCGGTCATGGGCGACATTCACCTGTATCGTAAAGTCACTCTTGATATAGCCGAACGCGCAGTAGCTGGCGGTGTCGTCGAACACTTTTAATACCGAGAAAAAGAATTTCATGCATAAAAAACAGACCATATGACCCGTTTTTTATACAAGCGATTTATACAGCTTACTTTTTAATTGCATAGCCAACTTGCTCAGCTTTTTCTCGCAACAAAAATTTCTGCACTTTACCAGTGGATGTCTTTGCAATAGGGCCGAATACAACCTTCTTCGGTATTTTAAAGCCCGCTAATTCCTCTCGACAATACGCAATCAGCTCATCTGCTGGCAACTCTTGACCTGATTTTAGTGATACAAAGGCGCAAGGCACTTCGCCCCATTTCTCATCGCTACTTGCCACTACAGCTGCTTCCAATATCTTTGGGTGTTTGAATAACACTGATTCAATTTCCAGCGAAGATATATTCTCCCCACCTGAGATAATAATATCTTTGGAGCGATCCTTGATCTGCGCATAGCCATCCTCATGCCAGACTGCGAGGTCACCCGAGTGAAACCATCCCCCCTTGAAAGAAGCTTGGGTAGTCTTCGGATTCTTAAGATAACCCTTCATGACTAGATTCCCGCGCATGAATATCTCACCCATGGTTTTTCCGTCTTTAGGAACTGGCTTAAGAGTCTCTGGGTCAGCGACCATGAGCTCATCTTGCAATGGTGCTCTAACACCCTGCCTAGCAAGAAGCTCAGCTCTATCGTCAATCGAAAGCTCGGCCCAACCCTCCTGCGGCGCACAGACAACACAGGGACCATATGTTTCAGTTAATCCATATACATGGGTTACTTCGAATCCCATGTTCACCATGCCTGCGATAACTGCAGCAGGCGGAGCAGCACCGGCTGTCATCACTTTTATCCCCTTCGTGATACCCACTTTGAGGCTATCGTCTGCGTTGACAATCGTATTCAATACAACAGGAGCGCCACAAAAATGTGAAACATTGTGCTTCTTCATAGAATCGAATATAGCTGCATCACGCACGTGGCGAAGACAGACGCTCGTTCCCGCTGCAGCCGCTAATCCCCAGGGAAAGCACCAACCGTTGCAGTGAAACATCGGTAGTGTCCATAGGTAGATCGGATGCGCCGTCATATCCCAACACAGGTTGTTTGAGATTGCGTTCAGGTAGGCGCCACGGTGGTGGAAGACAACTCCTTTAGGATCGCCCGTGGTACCCGAAGTATAGTTCAATGAGATTGCCTGCCACTCGTCATCAATTTGAAAACAACTGTAGTCGTTATCGCCCTTCGTTAAAAAAGCCTCATAATCTTCAGAACCTAACAATTCTCCTCCGGAAAAAAATGGATCATCTATATCGATGACTGTTAGTTCCTGCGGCACTAGTTCCAACGCGGCCTTTATCGTGTCGCTGTACTCTCTGTCGGTAAATAGCACTTTGGCTTCTGCGTGCTCTAGGATAAATGCGATAGCCTTGGCATCTAGCCTGACATTCAAGGCGTTGAGCACAGCACCTGTCATTGGAACACCGAAGTGTCCCTCGAATGTCTCAGGCGTGTTGGCTCCCATGAACGCGACTGTGTCGCCCTTGCCTATACCCATCTTCAGAAGCGCCGAAGCAAGCAGGCAACAGCGTTTGTAGGTCTCCGCCCAGGTATATTTTTTGTCGCCGTGAATCAGCGAAATCTTCTGTGGATAAACACTAGCACAGCGTTCGATAAAGCTGAGTGGTGTTAAGTGTGCGAAATTAGCCTGATTCTGATCGAGATCGACCTCATAAATATTTTTGCTATTCATGTTTGCTATTGTTCCTATTAACTATTCAACTCTATTTTTCTGAATTTGGTTTCAACTGCATGAGTACGTATATGTTACTTAAGCCGCAGAGCCACAAAGCCGATTCACGACGCAGCGCAAGCCTGACTAGATAAAATCCATATCCCCAGCTGTCAGCCACCAGGCGCCATAGAGCATCTCTGCACTAGGTCCGGGATTCCAACTATTACAGGGTATCTCAATACCCAATTCATTCACAATCGCGCCGGCGGTGAAGACCTTATCCTTGCCCGAGCTTGTAACCCAGAGGCGCAAAACCGCACCGCCCTCTCCTTCGCTAAGCTCTTGTTTTAAAATAGATATTGCTGGCTTCATCATTGCTAACGGGCATATCAAGTCCATCAACAACTTACTGCCATCGTGTTCCTTCAGTACCGCGAACGCCAGCGCCTGCTTCGAGCTTTGAGCACGTATAATTACACAGCGATACTGCTTTTCTTTCGAAAAAGGGTGGTTAACGTAGCGATGCTGAATATACTCGGCGTCTCGAACTCCGATAATGCCATCTGTATAATCGTCCTTCATAAGGGCCCAAAGGCTATCAATCTCCCCGCGAGACGCTGCATCAAGCGGATCGTAGTCCACGATCATAGCTTGATGTCGCTCCTGCTCCTCGCTCGCCTGCCCGACAGGATAGACAATCTCGATAAAGTCATCGGTTTTCTCGTACAAGCCGAGACGTTTTGAAATATTCATTGCCTTCTGATTCGGAAAACCAAATCCCAGCAAGTGATTTACTGTGTTTCCAATCTCTCGTTCCAGAAACGTAGCTGCCACCTCGAAGAAGAGACTACCCTTACCATATTGCTTGCGGATACTTGGATGCACCATCACATCGCAGGGCTGAATAGCCATAGATGACTC
>JAPKAI010000123.1 GCA_028825335.1 Gammaproteobacteria bacterium
TCGATAATGTAGTATGGATCAATCCAACGCCTAAAGATTTTTGGGAGCACAGCTACTCAATAGAAGTGGTCAGAGAGCTCGTAGAAGATCGAATGTATCCTCTTTCTGTTAAGGGTCTGGAAGAAGCCATGACCCTGCTAACGAAGTGATGACTATGATTGAGAAGCTTAGCGACGATCTGCGCCCTGAAAAATTTTCAAAGCTATCGCAGGTAGTCGATAATTTCTGTCGCGAGCACGCGCAATTGCCTGCGTTCACATGCTTCGGAAGAACTCTAGATTACAGTGAGGTCGATGAGTTAAGCGACCGTTTCGCACATTACTTGATTTCTCAAACGAGTCTGAAGCCTGGCGATAGGATAGCAATCCAGCTGCCGAATATTCTTCAATTTCCTATCGCTTTCTATGGAGCGACTCGAGCAGGTTTAGTAGTAGTCAATACGAACCCTCTGTACACAGTTCAAGAGATGGCACACCAGCTCAAGGACTCGAGTGTTAAAGGTATTGTGATACTGTCTAACTTCTGCTCCAAGTTAGAAAAAGTATTACCGCAAACCGAAATAGAAACAGTCATCGTGACTCAGCTGGGTGATGTTCAGAAGCCTTTCAAGCGTCATTTTCTGAATTTCACCATCAAAACACTTCGGAAATTAGTACCAGCGTACTCATTAAGCGACACGATAGACTTTCAAACAGTAATTAGCACCGCAGCACCTAAATTTGACTATCCCGAATCAGGTCAAGGCGATGACATTGCTTTGATTTTGTATACCGGAGGCACTACTGGTGTCGCTAAGGGTGCGATGCTGAGTCACAATAATTTGATTACCAATATGATGCAGCTACGTTCCCGCTGTCTCGGCGTGATTGAGGATAAGATTGAAAGCATCCTAGCTCCGCTGCCGATGTATCACAGCTATGCATTTCTGCTGCACTGTCTCGCCATGCCCTATGCGGGCAATCACAATATCTTGGTAACAAACCCTAAAGACACTGCCGGGCTAATTAAGCTGTTCAAGCAGTGGCCTATCAGTGGGTTTGTGGGCATCAACACCTTGTACCTTGCTCTACTGCGGCACGAGAATTTTTCTAGCATAGATTTTAGCACCATGAAATTTTGCGGGGCCGGTGGTATGGCCATGACAACGTCCGTCAGTGAAGAATGGACTAAGGCGACAAATAGCCCAGTCTACGAGGGTTACGGCTTAACGGAGTGCTCCCCTGTTGTAGCCGTTAATATTCCAGGCAAGGAGCGTGCTGGCACAGTAGGCCCTGTAGTACCCGAGACTGAAACAAAAGTCGTGAATGATGAGGGTGTTGAGGTTGCAGCAGGCAAGCGGGGAGAGCTATGGGTTCGCGGGCCGCAAGTTATGCGCGGTTACTGGCAGCACGAACAAGAAACGGCTGAAGCACTAACTAACGACGGCTGGTTTAAGACGGGCGACTATGTAGAAATCAGTGATGATGGCTATATCTCTATCGTCGATCGAAAGAAGGACATGATTCTTGTCTCTGGCTTTAATGTCTTTCCTAACGAAATCGAAGACTGGGTCAATCGGCACCCAGATGTTTTAGAGAGCGCCGCAATCGGAGTTCCATCAGAAAAAACTGGTGAATCCATTAAGCTTTTCATTGTCCCGAACCAGAAAGATATCGATATCGAATCTGTGCGGGCACATTGTAAGCAAGGGTTGTCGGCTTATAAGTTGCCTCGAGAATTCGTCTTAATAGAAGACATTCCTAAATCATTAATAGGGAAAATTCTACATCGAGAATTGCGCAACATAGCTTAGCTGAGAGGCTGTTCTAATAGTGTAGTAACCCCTTGTCTAAATCCGAAAACGGAAAATGCCGTGTTAGATTCGTTGAAGCAGAAGCTCGATACTTGTCAGCTCGCAGATGTTTTTCGTTTGCAGAATACGCTAAGCAAGATTCAGCGTGGTAATTTGTCAGAGAAGGATCTTGCATCATCGATAGCCGCTGCTTCGGCTGCGATCGAAAAATCTCAGCGTGCCTGTGAATTAAGACGCGCGGCGATTCCAGTGAAGATTGTCTATCCAGAAAACCTTCCCGTTAGTGCTCGTGCAGGTGAAATCACAGAATTACTAGGCAAGCACCAAGTGCTTATCGTCGCTGGAGACACCGGCTCTGGAAAGACTACTCAACTACCAAAGGCCTGTCTCGACGCTGGATTTGGTGTTCGCGGTCTCATTGGTCACACCCAGCCCCGGCGCCTGGCGGCATTATCGGTAGCGAATCGAATCGCCGATGAACTCGGTGTAGAGATTGGTATCGGAGTAGGTTCACAAATACGTTTCAAGGATAATACCAGCGAGCAGAGCTTCCTGAAATTAATGACGGACGGCATCTTGCTCGCCGAGATTCAACAAGATAAGTTTCTGAATAAATATGAAGTTCTGATTATCGATGAGGCGCACGAGCGCTCACTTAATATCGACTTCCTTCTTGGCTACCTTAAGCAGCTCTTACTCAAGCGAAAAAACCTCAAGGTAATTGTGACATCGGCAACTATCGATGTTGAGAAATTTTCCAAGCATTTTGACAACGCTCCAATCGTAGCGGTTTCTGGAAGAACCTATCCAGTAGAGACTCTATATGCACCCCTCTCGGAATCGTCAACAGAGCAGATTGACGACGATCTGCAGATTGATGGGATTATCAAAGCCGTCGAAGATATTGCCAAGAGCGACAAGAAAAAGGGCTCGTCCAGCGGCGATATCCTGGTATTTCTCAGCAGCGAACGGGAGATACGTGCAACCGCGACTAAGCTGCGCAAGCAAAAGTATCGAGACGTCGACATCCTGCCTCTGTATGGAAGGTTGCGCTATTCGGAGCAGATAAAAATATTCAAACCGGGGCGGGGCAGGAAGATTGTCTTGGCCACGAATGTTGCCGAAACATCGATTACAGTTCCTGGCATCAACTATGTTATCGACACGGGGCTTGCGCGAATAAGTCGTTACAGCTTGCAGAGCAAGGTGCAGCGTCTGCCTATCGAGGCTATATCTCAAGCGAGCGCGAATCAGAGGAAGGGGCGTTGCGGACGCATGGCCGACGGTGTTTGTATCCGTCTTTATGCCGAAAGTGATTTCGAATCGAGACCGGAATTTACCGATCCAGAAATCATGCGAACGAACCTCGCCTCAGTAATATTGCGCATGAAATACCTGCGGTTAGGCGAAATTGAACAATTCCCTTTCCTAGATGCCCCGGAACCTAGAGCTATTAACGAAGGAATAAAGCTGCTCATCGAGCTAGATGCTCTAAGCCATTCACGGCAATTGACTGATAGCGGCCGAAAGATGGCTGTATTGCCGGTAGATCCTAGATACGCGCGAATGTTAATTACTGCAAGCATGCAAAATTGCCTGCGCGAACTGCAGATCGTAGTCAGTGCGCTGGGTATTCAAGACCCGAGAGAAATATCTAGTGACAATAGGCAGCAGGCTAAACAGCAATTAGCCGAATTCGATCATGAAGATTCTGATTTTCTAAGCCTAGTAAAGTTATGGGAAGATTTTGAGAAGAAAAGACAGGATCTAAATCAAGGTCAGCTGCGAAAGCACTGCAAGAAATACTTCCTCTCCTATATGCGCATGCGTGAATGGCGGGAGGTTCATCATCAATTACTTCTTTCCTGCCAGAAACTCGGTCTTCGCATGAACCGAGAGGCTGGTGATTATGAGGCGATCCATAAAAGCTTGATTAGTGGCTCCTTAAACCAGGTAGCGAAGCGATTAGACGGGCGGAGCTTTCGAGGTAATAGGAATAAGACCTTCTCCTTGTTCTCGACATCGGTATTGGCAAACAAAGGGGCGAAGTGGATAGTTAGCGGCGAGCAGATTGAGACGTCGCAGACTTTTGCAACAACAGCCGCCAAGATTCAGCCCGAATGGATTGAAGAGATGGCGTTGCACCTCGTGAAACGAGAGTATTTTGAGCCGCACTGGAGCAAGAAACGCCAGCAGGTAATGGCCTATGAGAAAGTGCAACTCTATGGTTTAGTGATCATTGAGAAGGCGCTGCTAAGTTATAGCAAGATTGATCCTAAAACCTGTAGAACGCTCTTTATTCAAGAGGGATTAATTACTGGGGAAGTTTCTACCGACCTAAAGGTTTATCACCGGAATCGCGAATTTCTGGCCTCCCTTGCAAAGCAAGAAGAAAAAATGCGAAGACCAGATCTGCTAGTAGCCGAGCGCGATGTCGCTGCATTTTATGAGCACCGTCTGCCAGAGACTGTGTGTTCTACCCGCGACTTAGCTGCTTGGGTTCGCAAGCAAGGCGAGTCCGCAGAACAGTCTCTATTGATGACTGTTGATAACCTGATCGATTCAGATACCGCGATGGATGCGTTACATTCTTTTCCGGATGCCGCGGCGGTACACAAGAATAATCTGCGACTCGAGTACGTTTTTGAGCCAGGCAGCAAAGTTGACGGGGCCACCTTAGAGGTGCCCGTAGAGATGGTTAGCCAACTACAACAGGCGGACCTCGACTGGGCTGTGCCGGGTAACCTAGCTGAAAAATGTACAGCGCTGATTAAGGGTTTGCCGAAATCTCGCCGCAAGAACTTTATACCTGTGAATGCGTTTGTCACTCAGGCTTGTGAGCAGATGTCGAATAGGGACGGAGATCTAATTACTTCCCTGCTAGCTCAAATTCGCAATCTAAAGGGCCTAGAGCTAGATAGAGCGGAGTTCGAACAGATTCAGCTGCCTGCGCATCTGAACACTAAGATTCGCGTATTGCAGGGTTCAGAGAAGGAGATTGCGTTTGCGGGCAGTATTCGTGAGGTTCGGGAGCAGCTTCAACTGCAGGGTTTACTGGAAAATGGTGAAAATAGCCTTTCCTCTGGTAATGTAAGTCACAAGGCCAAGGATGATTCTGGTTATAATCATCCTTTAGAAGCGACGGGTGCCAAAGATTGGGAATTTGAGGATCTGCCAGAGCAAGTAGAAATCGGTGAATCCTTAAAGCTAATACGATTCCCGGCTCTTGTCGACGAAGGTGAAACTGTTGGGGTTTGTCTGTTTTCCGACAAATTTCTCGCACAACACAAGCACAAGCAAGGCCTAGTAAAGCTATACCAATTAAGGACTATTCAACAGCGTAATCAGCTGAAGAAGAAGTTCGTCAGACTAGCCGATACGTTAGTGCTAAAAGCGCCTTTTCCGCTGGGTCAGCTAGCACTAGATGCGACATGGATAAGTTATATAGCGGCTTTCGATCTTGATGGTTCGATGCCGCGTAGCAAACTAGAATTCGAGCAGCGCTTGAACGGGGGCAAGTCTAAAGTTCTTAGCCTCGCGGAAAAAATAGAGTCGATCTTTATTCAAGTAATGAACGAGCACTACGAAATAGGCCGCGTCGTATCGGGTCTTAAGAAGGGGGCTCTGGCCTACGTCGCCGAAGATGTAGAAAATCAGCTTGGAGGTCTCCTTCATGAAGGCTTTCTCTCTGAAACCGGTCTGGTGTGGTTTGCTCAGTATCCTCGGTACTTGAAAGCACTATCGATGCGCTTGAATAAGGCCCCTCATATGGGGGATAAAGACAGGCCTAACACGGAACGACTATCCCATTATCAGGTCAGATATAGGGGTCTGAAATCGAAGGCCGAGGGTAATAATAAAGAGGAATTGCTTATCCTTCGCTGGATGCTGGAAGAGTTTCGAGTTTCATTATTCGCGCAAACATTAGGGACGCACATCCCAGTTTCCGAAAAGCGATTAGACAAGCAGTTTGAAAAAATACTTTAATTATTTCAACTTATTAGTTACTAATACATATTGTGAAAATTTCGAGCAAAATACAGCCTGCGAAGGCAGCCGGCTGCGCTATTGCTACTGTTTTGTGTTTTTGTAGTGAGTCCGGCA
>JAPKAI010000124.1 GCA_028825335.1 Gammaproteobacteria bacterium
AGAGCCCCAATAAGCAATTCCAAATCAGCTGTCGGCTCTCCCTCATTCGGGCGATCGATTACAGAAGTGAATTGCACGCGCCCTTCGACAACATCTGTCTGAGCAACGACGGCGTTGCTCTTTAATCGAAGATGCATCCCATCGTTAAGGTCCAAACTGAATCCGATACTGCCGTTGACATAGTTATGATCCCAGGTACTAGTAAACACATTGGGAATATTCAAGCGGAATCGATTCGATTCAATCTCGGCAAAACCCGTAGCACTTCGACTGCCGAGATCGAAGTCGACCTCCGCGTACCCATCCAGACCCCACATGTTTGGAGAACCACGCACCGACCCAATATCGACGTTATTCAAATTTGACTTAATCAGCACATGCTCTTGCGAATTCTCTTCTAGCGGCAGCGCAATGCTAAAATTTTCCAACTTCCCTCTAGGTGCATACTGTTCAAGCTGCAGCCGCGCACTCTCACTTAACAGGCCACTGCTCTCTACGAACTGCGCAATCAGAGAGACATCAATACTGTCTGCCCGCACAGCTAGGCTCGTCTCAGGGTTTAGCGCTACGAAAACATTGAAAGGTGACCAGCGTAATTCCTGCCAGGAAAGTCCCAAGTCTGACAACGACAATTCCCAACTATCATCAGCTGGCTGCCTTACCAACCCAGCCCTACCCGATAGGTCGTTCAATGATAGAGAATCAGACGCGCTGCTAAGCAATGCTAATGTATCCAACTCGAATTCGGAGGCAAATTCACTCAACTCGCCTCCCTCAAAGGTAAGCCAAAAACTCCCGCCCCCAAACAACTCATCAATACTCAGATCTTCTAATGTCTGTCGCTGAAATAGCTCACTGTAATCAGCACTAGGAAGCTGAATGTGCAACTGCCCGTCCATATCGGCGAGCTCAGTACCAGTAACTTCAAAAGAGAGCACCATCTCTTGAGGCGAATCGGCCAAACTGAGATTAGCATGTAGATAGTGTGTATCATCACGATTCGCGATGATCGCTAATCCATTGCGAAAACTGAGTATCTCGCCGTCGAAGGCGTGCAGATTTATTGCCACGTTGCGCAAGCTAAGTTGGGGAATTTGTCGCAGGGTCCGGTATAGACTATCAAAGTCAACCGATGCGGAGTTACGACTCGACAGTCCGCGTAGCAGCCACGCACCGGAATCTAATTGATCGAGATTGATCTCCAATGATTCCACGACGAAATCTTCCAGAACCCAAGCGCGTTGCCAGATGCTCTGAGGAATATCGACTATCACTGAAGCGCTTTGCAGAAAAAGTGCGGCCTCTTCTGCCGGCGCTGCATCGTCACCAGCGACTAGCAGCGTCATGCCGTTCACATGGAGGATTGGATTGAAGCCTTGAAAATCACCGACCAGCGATTCCACACTTATAGGAATACCGCTGCGCTCAAAGACTTGTTCTTCAAAGAAAGAGACGTAACCCGAAACGGCCGGCATAAACTGACGACCTGCGCTGACATAAGCAGCCACCAGCACTAAAGCGACGGCCAGCATCAGTACGAGCTGTTGGCGAACTTTTTTAAGAATTGAACTTAGCATGTTCGAGTCTTGATACGGTTCTCAGTAGATGCCCAGCTGCCACCTCTAGGAATAAGCACGCAAACTTCTGTACGTCCTGCACGGTATAGCGCAGGTTTGCTGAACCGTAACTGAAAGTGAGCTAACGGAAACTCCACTAAAATAGGGAGCCTTTCAGCCAGAGAGAACAACGTCAAACTGCTCTTGAGTATACATGGGTTCAACCTCTAATTTGACCGTCTTCGCCACTAATTCTTGCAGATCAGCCACGGTATCCGACTCCTGATCAAGCAACCGATCAATCACCACCTGAGATGCCATAACTAACAGCACATCGTTATCAATGGCGTGAGCCACCCGCAAGATTTCACGGAATATCTCATAACAGACCGTTTCTGCAGACTTTTGCGTTCCGCGACCTTCACAGATTGGGCAGGGGCTATTCAGAATCTGCCCCAGACTCTCCCGGGTCCGCTTGCGTGTCATCTCCACGAGGCCGAGTTCAGATATACCAGTAATCGAAGTGCGTGCCGGATCTTTCCCCAGAGCTTTCTCTAATACCCGATGGACCTGTCGCTGATGCTCCTCGTCGAGCATATCGATGAAATCGAGGATAATAATCCCTCCGAGATTCCTGATGCGAAGCTGCCGAGCGATCGAAGTAGCTGCTTCAAGATTCGTTTTTAGAATGGTCTCGGCGTGATTCTTAACTCCAAGATAGCTGCCAGTATTCACATCGATAGTCGTCATGGCTTCGGTCTGATCGATAATTAGATCGCCACCGGATTTCAGCATTACCTGCCTGCCCAGAGCCTTGTTGATCTCATCCTCAATGCCAAACAGATCGAATAGTGGACGGTCGCCAGCATAGGCCTCCAACTTCGAGGTCGAATCGGGAATAAAGTCTTCTAAAAATTGCTGGATCTCTCCCAACGATCGCTCGTTGTCGACACGAATTTTTTCGACGTGAGATGTAATAAGATCACGGGTGATTCGCATGTAGAGCGGCACTTCGCCATAGACAGTGCTGACTTTATTTGTTCTCTCTATTCGCTGCTGCACTTTTGTCCACAACCGGCGCAGGTAACGGACGTCTTCACAGAACTCTTGGGCTAGCCCTCCTTGTGCCGCGGTTCGCACTATAAATCCACCATGCCCATCCCAAGACTCCTGCTCAAGGCAGTGTTCGAGCTGCCCAAGTAGTCGCTGCCGTTCTCCCTCGGCCTCGATGCGTTGTGAGATACCTAAGTGGTTGCTTCGAGGTAGATAGACTAGGTTACGAGAAGGCAAGGTTAAGTTAGTAGTTAGACGTGCCCCTTTTGTACTAATCGCATCCTTTGCAACTTGCACAACTATAAACTGCCCTTCGCGCAATAATTGTTGAATCGCCTTCGGACCCTCGTCTTTAGTCTCGAAACCATCTGAATCGATTGCCGCTATATCGGAGGCATGAATGAACGCCGCTTTCTCCAAGCCAATATCGACGAAGGCGGCCTCCATACCGGGCATCACGCGTATGACCTTGCCGTAGAAGATATCACCCACGTGCCCGCGATGGTTGTGACGCTCGATGAAAATCTCTTGCAGCAGACCATTCTCGATAAGCGCCACTCGAGTCTCCATCGCTGTCACGTTGATGAGAATTTCTTCACTCATAGCTTATTTCACTACCGCCGACTGGTTGAATGCATAGGTACAGAAAATTCGGCGAGCAACTGTGCCGTCTCGAATAGGGGCAGCCCCATAACGCCGCTATAGCTGCCAATTAGTAGCTCTACGAATACAGCGGCATAACCCTGTATGGCGTAGGCACCTGCCTTTCCTTGGGGCTCACCGCTTCTATAATACTGCTGCGCCTCTTTAGCGCTGATCTCACGGAACCGTACCCGCGACTCAGACAACACGGTGCGCTGTTTATCCTTCGTGGCTAGCGTAACTGCACTGAGTACTCGGTGCTCACGCCCAGATAGCTTTAGCAGCATAGCGATCGCATCTGCCTCATCCATCGGCTTACCGAGAACGTCGGCATCGCAGACAACACTGGTATCGGCTGCAAGAACTAGGGTGTCGCTTGAATCCTTACTTGCATGGAGTGCGCACAGCGCAGAGTCCGCCTTCTCTTGCGCCATGCGCGTAACATAATCATTCGCAAGCTCACCACTTCGAATCGATTCGTCAATGTCCTGACTCCGAACCGTGAAACGAACTCCAATCTGACTGAGCAGCTCCTGCCGCCTGGCGGAGGTGGAAGCAAGTATGATCGACTCCATCCTGAACCCGCCTAGCGCACATCGAAGCTACGGCGAATTTGTCGTAGCAGTTGAAAGAGAGAGGGCCAAATCACGGCGCTGGTTAGCGCGGCCATTAGGAACACGAGGTTAGAAGATACACTCTGGCCGGTCACGATTTGCAGCCAATTACATAGCATGAGATTGAGGCCCACCAAGGCAAGCACCAGTCCGCTCTGCTGCAGTGTAGAGAACATTCGCATACGTTGATGCAGGCTAAGCGCGACATAGGCAACAACCACGAGCGCCAGCGAATTCACGCCCAGAGTCGAGCCTTCGAGTACATCTAATACCAGCCCTACTGCCCACGCCGAACCGATGCCAACGCGATAAGGCAAAGCCATAGTCCAATAGATCAATACCATCGGCACCCATTCAGGGCGGTAGTTCATCGCCCATTCGGGGAAGGGAACAATAGCCAAGAGATAAGCTATAAAGAAGCTTAGAAAAATTACCCAGATCGAGTGTGATCTATCTTGCATAGCTGCGCCTATTGCACTGACGCGTCAGGCGAGAGTGCGGGTATTTGATCTGCTGCAGTCGGTACATTGGTATCTTCTTCTAACTCTTCTTCACCAGCACCGACAGCAGGCACCTCGGCTTCCACTATATCTGCTGCTGCGCGAACACTTGTTTGTGACTCAGCACGCTTAGACACCAAAAGCACATGACGCGTACTGTCTAGCTGCGCTAGCGGTCTTGCCTTAATTGTTGCGAAGTCTTGACCAGGGTCGGTAAACACGCTGACTATTTCGGCAACTGGGTAGTTCTTGGGATAGACTTGCCCCATACCTGAACTCACCAATCTATCGCCGGCTTTCATGTCTTGCGTCTGTGTTACAAATTCCAATTCCAACTCAGTTGCGGTCGTGCGGCTTCCTCTGGCCAACGCGCGTTCGCCATTGCGATTCACCTCGACCGGGGTCACGTGATGAGGATCAGTGATCAGCAAGACCCAAGAAGTAAAGGGCAGTACTTCGTCCACCTGCCCCATCAAGCCATTCGCATCGAGTAAGGCCTGGCCCACGAAGACTGCTTCGCGAGCCCCCTTGTTGATCAACACCCTCTTGGAGTAAGGATCGGGAGATATGTTAATAATCTCTGCAGCCAATACATCGCCATTGATTCCTTGAGTTGCCTCGTTCAATGCGAGTAGTCGATTGTTCTCGCTAACTAGACTCTCAAGCAACTGCAGCTCACGCTCGGCGACGAGCAAGTCCGCACGCATGCTATCGTTTTTTTCTAGAAGGTCGGTGCGGGAAACGAATACATCATCGATCCAGAAAGAGACACGCGTCGGTATATCCGCAACCCAATAGACCGGGGTGGTGGCATAGCCAAGGCCAAAACGAATGCGTTCTAGGTAGCCGAAGCGCGCATCTGCAACCATGATGCAAACGGAGAGGAATATAAAGGCGAGCGCCCGATACTCAAGAGCGACACCTTTTACAAACAGAGTCTTATCGATGGCTGCTGAACCTCTTCGCTGGAAGCTAAGACCTTAGAGCTAAGTGAGCCCTGATTCGAAGGCTCGAATCAGGGCCTCTCGATTCAGACCCAAGGGGAAAACCCAAAGTATAGCAGCCCCATAAGGCGTACACGAGGCAGCAACTGACGGTCTATTCCAGAGTCAACAGGTCGATATCGTGGGTATCCATCAATTCCATTGCCTTACCACCACCGCGCGCCACGCAAGTTAGCGGATCATCTGCGACGATAACAGGCAGACCGGTCTCTTCGGAAAGTAATTTGTCCAGATCCCTAATCAGAGCACCACCGCCAGTTAGGACGAGGCCGCTTTCGGCAATATCCGAGGCTAACTCTGGCGGAGACTGTTCCAGCGCACCCTTCACCGCCTGCACAATCGCCGATAGTGGTTCCTGCAGAGAATCGAGAATCTCATCGCTGTTTAGAGTAAAACTACGCGGCACACCTTCGGCCAGATTACGACCACGAACATCAATCTCACGAATCTCTGTGGAGGTTCCGACATAGGCACAGCCTATCTCTTTCTTGA
>JAPKAI010000125.1 GCA_028825335.1 Gammaproteobacteria bacterium
AAGAGCGGACATTATAAACCTCCGCCGCCCTGCCGCACTCCGAACATTGCTTCCCGGTGTGTCTCGTAATCCTCAGTCAAAACAACAAGGTCAGCCAAGTAGCGAGCAAACTCCTTGTTCTTGGCCATAAGCGCGAGAATTTCGTTCTGTAGATTTTCAAAGTCTTGTGCTGACCAGCCAACTAAATCAAGTTGGCTGTACCCTACTCCAATCCCCATTCTGCCATCTCGAGCTTTTTCCACTCGCAATTGTTTCAGAAACCGGGGTTCGCATTCCTTTTTCAGCAGGTGAGTTCCTGTAGGTCTCCGCTTAGTGCAAATGATGTCCATGCGAGGAGAACTATTATTGGCATTAAAGAAGTTATAGATTTCTGCTTCTTTCTCGCCGATGCGAAGACGTAAACGGGCTAGAGACCTCTGACCAACGACCGTAATTTCTTCAATCGGCCTTGGCGTTGAGGCTGTGTTTGCCGTATCGGTAGAATCGGGCTCCTGAGCAGAAGCCGCAGAGGTGGCTAACCCAATAAGAATGCATGGAACAAACAGTGTGTATAAAAGTCGACCCATAGGGAGAAACTCTTTTTTATGATTGCCTAATACCCATTAATACAAGGCTACATAGATACCAAGGACAACCACGAATAGCAATAACTTTATTGTGTAGGGTGTAGAGCTTAGAAAATGAGCTTGTTCTAAAGGGGTAGACAGTGTCTCGTATCTGACCACTTTAATTACCTACATACTATTGTGGACGAATGGTTTAGGCTGTGAGAATTACAAATTAGCGCTCCCCTAAACGCCAAGCCAATAATGGAATGATTGATAGCGCTAACGTCATTGATGATTGAGGAAGAAAATGGGGAAAATATTCTTCGCAGCATGGGCTATCGTAATTGCTGTAATAAGCGCTATTTCAAGCACTATGGCAATTGCCCAAGTTGATTCCGATGAATACAACAAGCGCACTCCGTGGGGCGACCCCGACATTATGGGAAAGTGGTCCTATGCCAGCTTAACGCCGTTACAAAGGCCGCTGCGTTTGGAAAATAAGGAGTTTTATACTGAAGAAGAAGCTGCTGAAATCTATGCCCGAACCCAAACTGAACCAGCTGAGCGTCCAGGCGATGTAGGCAACTACAATTTTGAATGGTTTGATCGCGGTGAAATTTCTTCTGATCTACGCACAAGTTTAATTTCAGAACCTGCGGATGGTCGACTTCCATTGCGGCCGGAAACCATCGCTAAACAACAGGAAGCTGCTCTGTACGCTCAGCAACATCCTGCTGATTCTTGGTTGGATCGAAGCAATTGGGATCGCTGCATCACCTATCACGGAGTACCACCCATCTCGACAGGCTACAACAACAGCTATCAAATTGTGCAAAACAAGGACTACGTCGCCATCGTTGTGGAAATGATTCACGATGTGCGCATCATTCCAATAACAGAGAAACCTAGGTTAAACGACAATATTCGCCAGTGGAACGGAGATTCCAGAGGCTATTGGGATGGCAATACTCTAGTCGTTGAAACCACTAATTTTAGCGACAAGACTATGCACAGATATCCTTCATCACGCGACACGAAAGCAGTCGAACGCTTTACTCGGATTGCGGATAATATGATTGATTATCAGTTTACTATTGAAGACCCTAGTGTATATACCAGCTCATGGACTGTTGTGCGCCCAATGCCTAGATTGGATGATTACACACTCTTCGAATACGCCTGTCATGAGGGAAACTATGCTATGAGCAATATCCTGCGGGGAGAACGAATCATGGAACAACGTGCCGCAGAATCCGACAGCAAAGACGACTAAATGCCACAACAAACCAAAAGGGCCGGGGTGTTTTGATATTTCCTCACGCAGGAACATTCGAGATCAAAGTACCCTAACTCCTTTGATTTCTTGACACCCTACTCATCCTCGATTCCGCACTTCGATGCCCATCGCATTACAAATTACTTTCATGACTGCCTGTTCGGATGCCAACTCGCGATTATCCGCGACAACGGCGATCTCTGCAGCAGAGCGCACTAATTCGCAGTAGTTGGCGTTACTTTTTACCGCCGCAATAAGTTCGAGAGCATGTTCTCGTCCAGCGACCGGGTCACTCATGATGGCAGAACCTATGTCGCGAAACAGTAGCCGGATTCGATCGATACCTATGGGAGCGACTAAATCTTCTTGCGCTCCTATCATCAGGATGAATTTGTCGATTTCTGATTGTGCGAGATCGCCGTCAGCAACAGCCACCAGAATGAAAGCGCTGATCACGGCACGTGCTAGGTCATCGCTTACCTGTGAGTCAAATCGGTGCCAGGATGCAATTGCGTAGGCAACTTCTTCTTCATGACTCATACTCTTCATCCTCATCTGTTCTGTAATTACAATTTATGGCCGAAAGCGTCGCACATACATTGCATCCAGTACACAGTATTTCGCTATTTCCTCACTCGAACGTCTATCTATTGAGCAATCAAAGTACTCTGACCCCTTTGATCTTTTTTAAGTTGAAGTCAGCAACACCCACATTGGTCTGTTGCCACCCTCGTAGGTTTCCAGAGGGATCAGTTCGCCACTGCCCTGATCTATTCGATATGAGGCGATTCGGCCGGAGTCCAATCCAGCAACATAGACAAAGCGGCCCAATGGGTCAACATTGAAGGCTCGAGGCACAGGCTCGGTAGCTACGCGACCAGTAGCGGTCAGTCGTCCAGTGGCGGCATCAACACCGAAACTGGCGACACTGTTGTGGCCGCGGTTCGGGGCATAAAGGAACTTCCCGGAAGGTGTTATGTGAATCTGTGAACAAGTATTTGGTTCGTTGTATCCTTCTGGCAGGGTGGAAATGGTCTGAAATGGTGTCAACGTGCCTCGCGTCGTATCCATTCGATAGGCTGTAACGCTGCCACCCTGTTCGTCAGAAAAGTAGACGGCATTCAATGACGGATGAAAGACAAACGCACGTGGTCCCAGATACGCTTGTGGGGAATGTCGCGGCGGGTCGTTAGCTGTCAGGCGGCCTGTGGCTTGGTCAAACTTAAACTGGAAAATAGCATTAGGCCCACGATTGGCGATGTGGGGGACGAACGCGAAGCGGTTCGAGGCATCAGTCTGGATGGCGTGCGCCCCGTGCGAAGTGTATCGCCATTCCACCGGAGGGAAAATTGCTGCACCGTCATTTCCCACCGCGTGAACTGCCGCAGTGCTTTGGTAGTAGTATGCCGAGAGTACGAACCGGCCGCTGCGGTCGGTTGCCACATACACCGGCTCACCCTGCAACGGCACGTCGCCTATATGCGATAGCCCGCCGTTGGAGCGTTCGATCCGGTAGCTGGACAGCTGCTGGCTGGCTCTACGACCAACATGGAGTACACTCTTGTCCGGACTGATAGCCAGAGGTGCCGGTCCACCCTCGATAGCTACATCCTCTTGCCAATGTAACTGACCGCTAGTCGGGTTCACGGTAAAGATTGAGATCTTGTCGTCATCCTGGAAGCTGACATACATATGAATAGTTGTTTGCTGATCGGCCATTACGTCACCCTTTTCTTATTTTAATTGGGGTTTTCTAGTGTCATGTATCGCACTTTTCATACACGCTGTTTTGCTGACCCCGTTTGGACATCCTACGCCCAACGCAAATAAAGCTCACCATCTCCCAACAAATAACGAACCACATCCAGCAAATCGATACCCAACAATAGCCCGGCAAAAACAAGATAGAAGTGGATGTACTTGCCAAATACCGTGGTCATACCCAGCTGCTTGCGCCGCATAAGTACGTACACAAACGCCGGTGCCCAAGCGACGAGATGGGCCATCCCCAGCAAGTGCACATAGCCGAATGTGTTATACATCCAGTCCATCAGAATGGCTGCAACTACAAACGCCACAATGATCGCCGCTGATAACCGGCATCACCTAGGTTAGTAACCACAGCGGTTCGCTAGATATGGCCTCATTCTGAGTTACGGGGATACTCAAGTCTTTCATCATGCATTCCCTTGCTAGCTCACGGTTTCAGTAGTTATTGGGGTTGCAGTACGTAGACAGTACTGACTATTTACCCAGACCTCTATTTTTTCTTGTTGATTAGTTCCCTGCAAGATAATAACTTAAGCCTCATACCCTGCAAAATACGGTGAGAACTCATGAAAACCAAACTGCTCTTATTAGTTTCAATCCTGCTAGCCCCAATTAGTGCATCCCTCGCCCAAACCCCTGACGACTATGTTGCTCCCCGAACGGAATGGGGCCAACCCGACTTGCAGGGAGTCTGGAATTTCAATTCCAGTACACCAATGCAGCGACCCGAGCGCTTCGGCACGCAGGAATTTTTAACGCCAGAAGAAGTAGAGCAAGACCAAGCCCAGCAAGAAGAGCGCCGCATCGCCGCCGATGCGGCGGAGGCCGAACTTGTACTGGACCCTCAAGCTCCGCCGGTTGGCGATAATCCCGGGGGATATAACAATTTCTGGTATGAGTCTGCGGGCATCGGCGAAAACGTACGCACGTCGCTTATCGTCTATCCAACAGACGGCCGTTTTCCGGATCGAGTCGAAGGCGCTGCGGTACATACCGCAAATCTCGGGGACGATGTCGAGGGCGATAGGCCTGTGCTAGCCGTCTTCGGCGGCATTGGCAAGGACGGACCGGAAGACCGAGGCCTATCAGAGAGATGTTTAATAGGCTTCAATGCCGGACCTCCATTTACCGGCGGTGGTTACAATGCGAATGTGCAGATTTTTCAGAACAAGGACCATGCCGTAATTATGACCGAGATGGTTCACGACGCCCGCATCGTTCCACTGGATGACCGCGGCGCACTCGATAATGATATCCGCCAGTGGTCAGGTGATTCTCGTGGCTACTGGGAGGGTGATTCGCTGGTGTTGACGACCAGAAACTTCACCGACCTCACGCCTAGCTTCAGCCGTTTTGGAAATGCCAAAGACAAGGTGCTCACCGAACGATTTACTCGTACAAATCAATTCACAGTTGAGTACGAGTGGACGCTAGAAGATCCTTCTACTTTTACGGATAAAATTGTTGCGACGATGCCAATGACAAAGGTGGCAGGTATCTTGTATGAGTATGGCTGCCATGAAGGAAACTATGGTATGCAGAATATCCTTCGTGGGGAACGCATGCTCGAGCGTCGTGCGGCTGCAGGAGAGAGTGGGAATTAATTATGGGGGATCAGAGCGTATAGTCAGTGCTGCATATTTGAGGGTTCGAAGGCTCTGATCTCTTTGGTTCCACTCTTTCGCTCTAAGTGGATTCCAAAGCTTGCTCGATCTTACCCATCACGAATCTTCCTTTTGCCTCTAAGAAGGCCATATCCAGTCTTGTAGCTTTGAAGCGGTATTGGAACTGCAAGCAGTATCTCCTTTGTCTAGGCCGACGATGTCTGCGGACTGTAAAATCGCTTAAAAGATCTGCATCAAAACATCTGTCTGTAACCTTAAAGGGACTCAAATGGAGTTGATGCCTAAGTGATTCACGAGAAATATCAATGGCGATTTTCCCCAGCCATTCCAACAGAGCAGTATAGATAACGGGTGGCACGGCTAGAAATATCGCCACCAACAAAACAAACCACCGCAACTGAGTCGGAGGCGTTTCGAGCCAAAAAAAAACGCCCACAGCGAACATGGGCCACTATTAATAGTAGTATAAACCTCTATCTCGATGCTTTGTTATTGAAGTAGATTTCAATGTTGGTGCTAGCTTCACTTTGAGATATTTTAACATTGGGAAATTGTGTCGCCAGTTTTCTGTCAATTAAATTTATATCAAGCGAGACGTA
>JAPKAI010000126.1 GCA_028825335.1 Gammaproteobacteria bacterium
TAGCCTGCACAATAGCTCGCAAGAATCGCTTGAATCGTCGACGTTTAATCGGTCTGCTGCAGAAGCGTCTGCAGCTTGGCCGCACCCAGCTCACACAATAGCTGAATATTGCGCTCGGGAATTAGAGAAGTATCCTGATGCCTAGCTATTTCCCGCTCCAGGCTGGACTCTCTTAACAGATGTAAGATTGGATACGGAGAGCGATTGCTATAGTTCTCTGCATCATCGAATTCTGTATCTGCAAATCTATAATTTGGATGAAAACTCGCTATCTGATAAACCCCGAGAAGTCCCTCTTCATCTAAGAGCGCATCAACAATATCCAAAAATTGATTATAGTCATCGAACTCTTGCAACACATGAGGATGGATCAGTAACGTAGTTTCTATCTCGTTATCTTCTTGAAGGTGAGACAACTCTTGCTGCAGGTCGGCAAGCAGCTGTTCTTCGGTACTCGCATCGCTTACCGCAAACTTCACCCGCTCGTTAGTGAGCTCGCGCTTTGCGAAGGGGCAGAGGTTGAGCTCGATAACGAATGCTACTAACCAATAACGAACATCTTTCACTATTTCATGCTGTTGCATGGAGTCCTCTCGGATGTCGCTTTAATTGTCACATTAGATGACGCGAAAACGCGCTAGCCTTAGCTCTAAATATCAGCCTCTTCTAGACTGGCAGAGAACTGAAGCTTGGCAAGGTTTGCATATAACTCGCTCTCGAGCAGCAACTCCTTGTGGGAGCCCTGAGCGATTAACTTGCCGGAATCAAGCACGGCTATCTTGCTTACATTCATTACCGTCGCTAAACGGTGTGCGATGACCAAGGAAGTACGGTTCGCCATCAGTTTTTCCAACGCCATCTGTACCTTGCGCTCGCTCTCGGCATCTAAGGCGCTGGTTGCCTCATCTAGCAACAGAATCTCCGGGTCTTTCAGGATTGCCCTGGCTATTGCTATGCGCTGTTTCTGCCCACCCGATAGGCGAATTCCGGCCTCACCGAGATAGCTGTCGTAGCCCTCAGGTAGCTTGTCTATGAATTCACTCGCATAGGCAGATTCGGCGGCATTACGAACTTCTTCGTCGCTGGCATCTGGTCTGCCGTAGCGAATATTGTCCCAGACATTGCCAGTAAACATGGTGGGCTGTTGAGATACGATTGCGATATTACTTCTTAACTCCTGAGGGTCGAGTTCTCTAATGTCTACGCCATCCAATTCAATAGATCCTGATTGTGGATCGTAGAAACGCAGCACCAAATCGAAGAGTGTGGATTTTCCTGCGCCCGAAGGTCCTACTAAAGCAACACTCTCCCCCGAGCGAATTTGCAATGTGACGCCGTCCAGCGCTGGATTTTCAGGTCGCGAGGAATAGGCAAAACTGACATCCGTCAAGGTTAGCAGGCCCTTGAAATTACCATTGAGCTGACGCGGCTCCTCGGGCGCCTCGATTTCGTTCACGGCCTCCAACAACTCCATCAACCGCTCCATCGCGCCTGCGGCACGCTGTAGCTCGCTGATTACCTGGCTTATTGCCCCAACCGCCGACGCCACTATTACCGCGTATGCCACGAACGCAGTGAGTTCGCCAGCGGACATAGTGCCGTTAATTACATCCTGACCACCGACCCAGATCATTACCGCTAAAGCGCCGAATACCAGCGTTATAACAATTGTAATAAGAAAAGAGCGCATCATGATGCGGCGCAAGGCGACATTGAAGGCAGTCTCTACGTGATCAGAAAACTGTTTATCATCGTGGCTCTGATGGTTGTAAGCCTGCACCGTTTTTATCTGCTGAATAGTTTCGCCGACATAGGCACCAACATTAGCAATCTCATCTTGGCTACTTCTCGAGAGCAGCCGCACCTTCTTGCCGAAATACAGAATTGGGCCAATCACCAACGGGATACAGATCATCACGACGCTAGTGAGCTTAGGGTTCGTTATAAACAAAAATATCGTGCCGCCTAACATCATCAGTAAGTTACGCAGCGCAATTGAAGCCGATGATCCGATGACGGATTGAATGAGTGTGGTATCGGTAGTGATACGCGACTGAATCTCGCCACTGAGATTGTCTTCGAAATAGCCGGGATGCAAGTGGATGATGTGGGCATATACCGCCATCCGAATGTCGGCCGTGACGCGTTCACCCAGCCAAGACACCCAATAAAATCTGGCGAAGGTACCAATTGCTTGAAAGATAGCAATGAGGAAAAAACCCAATACGGCAGTATTGAGAGCTTCGGTTGAGCCCTCGACAAACCCACTATCGACGATGATTCTTACGTATTGAACGAGGCCCAACGTCAGCGCTGCCGTAAAAACCAGAGCGACTGCTGCGATAGCAATTTGCTTCTTGTAGGGCTTTAGAAAAGAGGCGGACTTTAGGAGTAACGATGTACTGGATTCTGACATGGACGCAATGTAGCAACTACGGGCATAAAAGCAAGGAATTGCTCATTCTGCGACTGTTCGCAGTGGTGCTAGCTATTTAACTAGAACACAAATTATTCTTTGTCAGCTGGCTCAGCCCGTCGCTGCCTCTTTTTTCTCCAGTCACAATCATTCCCTCGTAGCTCAGATTAACACCTGTGGCGATGCCATTCGCCGTATCTCATGAGTATAGACTACGTTAGAATCCCCTGTCTTTTCAATCGCCCATTTTGGGCATGAGTCACAAAAACACCTTGAGGTAAATCATGTCGCTATCAATGCACTCTGCATCCGTTCCTTATTTCGTCCGCGCACTAAACAATCTATCAACTATTCTCAAGAAAGGTTCAGCACATGCGCAGGAGAACGAAATAGACCCCTCTATATTTGTGACAGAGCGTCTATTCCCCGACATGCTTCCTCTATCGAGCCAGGTGCAGATCGCCTGTGACGTAAGCAAGGGTGCTGCCGCTAGATTTTCTGGCGTAGAAGCACCTAGCTTTGAGGATAACGAATCGAGTTTTGAGGAACTGCAGGAGCGCATAAGCAAGACAATTGCTTTTCTAAACTCGGTGCCAGCAGAGAAAATAGATGGAACAGAAGAAAAGGCTATCAAGTTTCAGGCCGGCTCCATAGAAATAGACTTCGTTGGCGCCACCTATCTATCGATGTGGGCCTTACCAAACATCTATTTTCACGTCACCACGGCCTACAATATTCTGCGCCACAACGGTGTCATACTTGGAAAATTGGATTTCCTTGGCGCGCCATAAATAGAAGATTCATTCGGCAGGAGGGCGTAACAAGGGCTTCCCTGTCGAACTAATTCAGAGAGCAGGACAGATAGTCAACTATTCACTTAAGCTAGCACCAGTGAGTTTCGCGACCGCGGCAAGTGTGGTTTGTGCCGCATTCAATCCAAGCCTGAAATCTTTATCGGTAAAGTTTGTCCACACATCCAAGGGCGAATGCCAAGTAGGATTCCACCCGCCGCCAGTATGTGCACCGCGCTCGTTCTCGCGCAGGCTGATAGAGGGAACCTCATTCATGAAGGGCGTGGAATCTGTATTCGTCATGTGCGGTCCGACGGTTGCTGGGTAGTCTGTATTGTAGGCATCCGCCGCCGCCTTAAACACGAAGGCGAGACGCATCGAATCATCGGCAAGATCAGAAACAGACTGGAACTCGATATTCACATCCGCTTCTGGACGCTGATCCCAACTCACCGTCCCGTCGGCACGCGGCGCACCATGATCCCAAAGCATCATGTCGTGCTGAATCATTCCTAGCCAAGTCGGTTCCGGATAATTGCCAGAGCCTGCCGGCTCTTCGATACCCTGCAAGTCTTTGCGCTGTTCAACATAGGCAGATGACCCGTTAAGACCTGTCTCCTCGTTGTTCCACAAAGCGAAGCGTATGGAGCGTTCAGTCTTGACTCCGGGTGCGCTCATGATACGCGCGAGCTCCATAACCAGCGCCGTACCGGACCCATCATCGTTAACCGCTTCGTTTACACCGTGACCATCCATATGAGCGCTCACGATATACATCTCGTCAGGGCGCGTAGTCCCTATTTTCGTACAGTATACTTCAGAACGAGGGCCATCCACCGGCTCCTCTGCATTCAGTAATCGAATCCTTTCATCTGGCTGGGCCTCTAAGTCGCGATTCACGCCGGTAGGCGAGCGATAACCATAAATGGAACTGCCGCCTGGGCCACTTCCATTGCGGCCAACCAGCCCCCCCGAAGGAGTAGTAAGATCGGGAGTATCTGCAGCTGCTCTGCGGCCGGCGCCGCGTGGACGTGTGATAAATGTGTAGTGGACTCTTTCGACATTGCTGCAGTCGTAGGAAATGAGCTGCTCTTCGATCCAGTCGACCGCCGCTGCATTGCGGCTAGTGCCTTGGCGACGATCACCAAATTGGGTCAAACCCTTGAGAGTCGTTTTGTAAGTTTCTAGGTCTAAGCGGGAGACCAGATTTGCAATCGGGTCATCGGCATCCTGCGCCAAAGAAAACTGGCTCATTCCAACTAAAGCCGTGCCAGCAATAGTTGCCATCAGAAATCGTAGTTTGCTGCCCATGCTCACCCCATTAGTTCCGTAAACGGTTACAGTTGTAGTTAGGATACTGTCAGACAGTAACTTCTGCCTAACAGAAATTCAATACGCAATGAACCTCCCACAAAGACCTATCGACGCGACATGCCGGTCAGGCTCGTCATCTCGGTTTGGAATGTCGTTAAGTCTTCGATGCAGAAATACCTCAGGTGACTATGCCAACTGGTCTAGCTAAGACATCGCCAACCCAATTAATGTAATTAGGACTACTAGTAGTCTCATTAGGTTTGGAATTCCTTGAATTTGTAGCTTGAGTCTAGAGACTGCCTGCGAGATTCGCACAAATGGAAAAACCCACAGACTGGAACCCTTCACTGAGGGCCCTGCAGTCCAGTTAGCCCTCAAAAGCGGTGATATTATTAGCCTACAAGCGAATGGTAGTCATTGTGCAGTGGCATCGAAATGGCGAAGAAAATGCGGAGGCTCTCGTGAACAAGGCTGCACAGTCAGACAATATCGGCGTGGTCGCTAAGCCTTACGATATCAACAAAATCCCCAAATTAATCTCAGCCATGATCAGCAACCGGGCAGCTTAATAATCACTTCACAAGAATGGCTAAAAAAAGGGTTAAAGGTTGCTATCTAGTCGTCGGCCAATGCTTGTTCCGCACGCATATTACAGGCCGTCACCTCAGGCAACTTCGTCATATACTTGAGCATCATAGCGCCACGAATATCGGTCTTTTCGAGTAACGATGACGACTCGTCTATGTAAAAAACGCGCGAAGTGGTTGCTATTAAATCCTCCTCCATTGGCATAGCACAGCGGTGCACTCCAAAACCTGCAGGTATACGCCGTGGAAGCCGGTCTCGGTACATGAATATTTCTTTACTCTCTTGGAAATAAGTATAGTCGACTATGCCGTCGCGATTGCTGTCACGCGCGCACATTTCGTAGAGAACAAAATTGTCGCAGTAGAGGTTATTTGCAGGACGGTTCGCGAGGTTAGTCCCTGAGCAGCCTGCCAGCAGCAGACAAGCAATAAGTAACGCAATAACGCGATTGCTAGACGGTAGAATAAACATAGCTATAAAATTTTTGGCTCTTTTTTGACTCTGTAATTTCAATCGTAGAACCTTAATACGATGATTTAATTTCAAGAAAAAGTTCGGTCTCTATTGTACGCTGGTTTTAGAAAAATATTAAATCTACGCGAATGTTTAACTAGACGGAAAAGAGAACCACGTTCCCTCGCTATCACCTTGAGCAGGCCATTTCTGCGTCATTGTCTTCCTGCGAGTATAAAAGCGAATCGAATCGG
>JAPKAI010000127.1 GCA_028825335.1 Gammaproteobacteria bacterium
AATCTCGACTTCTTACTCTCGGTGCAGTGACCGCTGCTGTCTTGAGTCTTTGTGTGACATCAGTGCAGGCGCAGGATAGCGACTATGTTGTACCGCGAACCGAATATGGCCAACCTGATCTAAATGGCGTGTGGAATTTTAGTTCCTTCGTTCCTATGCAGCGTCCTACTCAATTTGCCGACAAAGAGTTTCTTACACCCCAAGACATCGCCGCGATTGCCAGCCAGACCGAAGCGGGTCTGCAAGCGTTGAATAACATCGGTGTCGGTGGCTACAACACGTTCTGGGTTGAGAACGCAGGCAGGGGTGACAACACTCGCACCTCTCTTATTACCTTTCCCCGCAATGGTCGGGTACCGGAAACAGTTGAGGGCGTGTCGGTTCAGATCGGCGGGCTTGGGCCCGACGAAACTGGCACACGACCGGTGCGCATGGTTGTGGGTGGTATTGCGAAAGATGGCCCCGAAGATAGAGGCACGTCCGAACGATGTCTCGTTGGCTTTAACTCAGGACCGCCATTCACACCAAACTTGTACAACAATAATGTGCAGTTGATCTTAGGTAAGGATACTGCCGTGATCATGACCGAGATGATTCACGATGCGCGTATCGTGCCACTAGACGGTCGTGATCATATTGACGACAGCATTCGCCAATGGTCTGGTGATTCACGCGGTTATTGGGAAGGCGATACCTTGGTTGTCGAGACTAGAAACTTCAACGACCTGACGCAGAGTTTCAGTGTCTTCGGCAGTTCCATCGATAAGGTTCTTACGGAGAAATTTACGCGTGTCGATGAATTCACTGTTAACTATGAGTTCACAGTCGATGACGCGAGTACATTCAAAGACAAGATCACTGCCGTGATACCGATGGCGAAGCTTGATGGTTTGATGTACGAATATGCCTGCCATGAGGGTAACTACGGCATGGTCAATATACTTCGCGGTGAGCGCATGGAAGAACAGCGTGCCAGCGAGAACGGTCAATAGACAACAAAGGAGGAAACAAGCTTAGGTTTGCTTCCTCTTTTAGTTCGCGAAGTAATAGATCACGAAGTAATAGTTCAGTTAAGTTTTACGATTCCTCAGGATCCAGCGAGATCATATGTGACTTCGCATAGCGATCGCCACATACCGTACCTCCACTAAATACCTCTCCCACTCTAGCTAGCTCATCGGTGCTGATCGACAGCTGAGCCGCCTGCGCGTTCTCTTCGACATATTTTAGGTGCTTGGTGCCGGGAATTGGTACGAAGTTAGGATCTTGTGCAAGCACCCAAGCTAGGGCGAGTTGCGCCATAGTGCAAGAGTTCGAGGCAGCGATCTCCCGCAGAACAGTTAACTGTTTAAGATTCTGTTTAAAATCATCGCCAAGGAACCTTGGCATGGTCTGTCGCATATCGTCATCGCTCAGGGCAGACATGTCAGTGATTACGCCAGCAAGAAACGCTCTCCCTAGGGGGCTAAATGGCACAAAGCCTATCCCCAACTCTCTGCAGCAATCGAACACCTTGTTTTCAGGTTCGCGGCTCCACAGAGAATATTCCGATTGTACCGCGCAGATCGGGTGCTCGTTGTGAGCCTTCCTTATCGTTGTCGAAGAACACTCGGATAGACCGATAGCGCGAATCTTGCCGGCGCTGACACAGTCTGCGAGTGCGCCTACACTTTCTTCGATAGGCACATTGAAATCACGGCGATGCAGATAATATAGATCGATGACATCGGTATTCAGCCGGCGAAGGCTGTCCTCGCAGGTCTTCTTAACGTTTTCAGGCGTGCAATCGACAGCTCGCTTTCCATCTTTATCGACAATGCCGCACTTACTGGCAAGAATGAACTCATTGCGACGCTCTGGCAGAACCTCGCCTAGCAGGATCTCATTGTGGCCGAGGCCATATAGGCTGGCGGTGTCTAGAAAGGTATAGCCTATATCCAATGCTCGGTGCAGGGTTCGCTCCGACTCCTGTCGATTCGTCTCTCCGTAGGATTGAGACATGCTCATGCAGCCTAATCCTAAGGCGGAAACCTGAAATTCTCCGAGTTGTCTTGTCTTCATGATCTGTCTCTTTCCACCGTGTTATGGCTATTAAAAATCTAGAGATACTATCATGACTGTTTTCTACACGATTCGGTTACGGGGCTTAAAGCAGCTAATGAATATTCATTCAGATTCTGTTTAGACTTACTCGCGTGCTCTTCAACCCTTAGCGGAAAAGAACTAGCGACAGGCAACCTCGTAAAACCGACACTAATTAGCCTGTTTGCTGGTAGCGTAGTCTGCCGCAAATCCTCACTCAACTAATGGCGGTTAGAGGGTGGGGATTTTGTAGCCAATCGGTCTCTGAATCGAGCATTCGACATCGTCGATAAGCTGGGTCTGAGAGCATATGTCTGAGCTAGTTTGATCAATAGATAATCTTTGATAAGATTGCAAAATTCCCGCAATCACCAAAACAAGACAATGGCTCTCAAAGTTCGAATGATACTCCTCGCTCAAATAGGCACCTATGCCCCTCGCTGGAGAACAAGGCTTGTCTATGCGGTATTGCTGTCAATTTTCGCAATCCTCGCTCTAGCAGTACTACCTTTGAACAGGGCTTCGGCTCTAGAGCCTATCGAATCGCCGGATCAGTACTCCTTGCCAGCGGATATGAATGGCGTCCATTTCTATCTGATTACGGTCGATGTGGGCGACAAGGTATGGGATAACTTCGGCCATACCGCACTGCGAGTAATCGACGAAAATACCAATACCGATGTAGTTTTCAACTGGGGTGTATTCCGCATAAATGGCGGTCCAGTTTCATTTTCCTATAATTTCTTCAAGGGAATAATGAACTACGAATTGGGAACGCAATCATCCGGCCAGGAATTCGAGATGTATCGCTCTCAGGAGCGCAGTGTTTGGCAGGATAGGATCAATCTAACGAATCCGCAGAAAGAGATTCTGTACCGGCGCCTGCTTTGGAATCTGCAGCCAGAGAATATTGTTTATCCCTACCAGTACTTTTTTGATAATTGTACAACCCGAGTTCGTGATTATTTGGATGAAGCTGTTTCGCATAAAATTTCAAGTGAGACATCCCGCTACGACCTCCCGTCTATGACTTTTCGTGATCAGATTAAGGGGCACTATGAATCGGTAGCGCTAGTTGGCTTCTCCCTCGATGTGTTGATGAATAGCAATATTGAGGAACCCCTAAGTCAATGGAGTGAGATGTTTCTGCCACTCAAGCTTAGAGAGCGACTGTATCTATTTGAATCGGATGTTGCTGAGGACGGTGTGCGCAATAAGCTCTTGTCCGACCCGCAGGAGATCATGTCATTTGCGCCACCAACGGTGGAGACAGCTCCCTATCAGATAGTCTTTGTTGGTCTCTTAGTCCCGGTGCTGATGTTGTTGTTGATGCTAAAGAAGATTCCCATGTCGTATTTTGCTACCCACTCTCGAATAGGATTAAAATTTCCTAGCATTAATTATCGCTTGCTAGGTTTGCTGGGTATCGTGACGGCTTTGTTCAGTGGCACATACGGCATACTCATGTTGGGAAGTTGGTTTGTATCCGAGCACCTAGATCTGCACCACAATATTAATCTACTGCTATTCTGGCCTACCGACCTGTTGGGCCTAATCGTAGCGATGCGCTGGTTAGTTTTTTGCAAGCCCTGGCCCATGACCCATAACAGCACACCATTTTTGAATTACTACATGATGGCGCATCTGCTCAGCATGATGGCCTATGCAGGGGTGACTTTCTTGCAGCTAGTTGATCAGTCCACTATGGATATCGCTGTGTACGTGCTACCCGGTTTTGCCTTATTTACAGTGTTAATTTGGCTCGTGGGTTTTGAACCTGTTAAGCCGAAAAAAAATTCTTCTGATCTATCACTTTCAAGTCGCAGGAAAGGCTCATTATGGTGAAATTAATTAGTTCGGTAGCCAAGCGCGCCGATGAATTGCATCCTATGGCCGCGAAGGTGGCCAGAGCTTCCGCGCGGCAGAAGCCGCTGTGCGAATGCACGGCTGAAGAAGCGCGTGCCATGCGTGAGTCGCTAGGCAATCCGTTCGCTCCCCCTAGCTGCGAGATGAAGAGTATCAAAGACCATTGGTTGCCAAGTAGTGGCGGTGAACTAAGAGTCAGGCGCTATCACCCCAAGTCACTCTCTGCTGATCTGCAGCCAGCGCTGTTGTTTTTTCATGGAGGTGGCCATGTTTTGGGCACGCTGAATGGTTATGACACGTTCGCCCAGCAGCTGGCGCGATTGGGAAATTGCGTGGTGTTGTCGGTCGAATACCGTTTAGCGCCGGAGACAAGGTCCGCAGGAATCTATCAAGATGGCTTCGATGCCTATGCCTGGCTTCTGAACTCAGGTGAGGAATTGGGCATCGACACTGGGCGCATCGCTATTGGTGGCGATAGTGCCGGTGGAAATATTTCGATAGCCGTTATGCTGCAATGTAAGCAGCATAAGATTACACAACCGAATTATCAGGTGCAGATATATCCTGGTATCGATTACCAAATGGGTTACCCCTCAATCGAAGAATTCGCGGAAGGCTATTTCCTCACTAAGGCTGACAAGCAGTGGTTTCGAAGTCAATTTCTCGAATCTGAAGAACGTGCCAGTGACCCCCTAGTTTCATCGCTTCTGGCGGATCTTTCCGGTCTTCCTCCGGCCTTGGTGATTACCGCCGGTTTCGATCCACTTCGCGATGAAGGCGAGGCCTTCGCGCAGCGTCTGTCGGACCACGGCGTCGAAGTAGAGCACGTGTGCTACACAGATATGATCCACGCGTTCGTGTCTTTCGCGGGCGGAATTCCTGCTGGAATGACAGCGCTGGAAAAGATAGGTGAACAGCTGCAACGAGTGTTCTCTAGCTAGCAGCAAGTAGGTATTGATATTTTTTGCTTTTTTTTTGGCAAAAAAAGCCGAACGCAAGGTTCGGCCTAACTTCCAAACTGAGAAATTCAGTTGATGCTAATTAATGCGTTTTCCGGTACAGGTGTAGCAGTAATCAACTACTAGGGAGTAGAGATTTGTACTCGGCGATTCTGCTGATAAGCGCGATCATTTGATCCGCGATCTGCAGGCTGCTCTTCGCCATAACTAACAATCTCTATCTGGCTACGTGATGCGCCATTAACGATGAGATAGTTTTGGATCCCCTCAGCGCGGCGTTCGCCCAGTGCTAGGTTATATTCTCTTGTGCCACGCTCATCAGCATGACCTTCCAGACGAATTCGTTTGTTTGAATTCGCGGCGAGGTCTCTGGCGTGAAAAGTTAATACGTCGCGGTCTGCTGGGCGGAACTCAGACATATCAAAGTCGAAATAGAAGACGTTTGTGCTGAGTGCTGCTGCCGCAATCCGTGCTTCGGCTGCTGCAGCGCGAGCAGCTGCTTCGGCGGCAAGCTCTTGCGTGCGACGGGTAGTCGCGTCTATGCCGGATTCAGTCTCAGCTACTGCTTCAGCGACGGCTTCTTCGCCAGTTGAGCTGCATGCGGCAAGGCTGAATAGGGCAACAAACATCAAGGCAAATTTAGTTGATTGAGAGAATTTCATGTC
>JAPKAI010000195.1 GCA_028825335.1 Gammaproteobacteria bacterium
CCAACGATAAAACCACAGAGAATTACGTAATTAGGCACTGGAGATACTAACAATTCTTCTACGCTATGCTGAAACTTGTGACTGAAGAAGGAAGAGACGACATTGGAATACGAGTTCTGTATTACCGCCATCATGATCAATCCAGGCACAATAAATTCCATGTACTGGAAACCGCCCATCTCACCGATGCGCCTACCCACTAAATTGCCAAAGATCACAAAGTAGAGGCCAATCGTAATCGCGGGCGGCACGAGAGTCTGCAGCCAGATTCGACCGAATCTGCGGATCTCTCTTATGACTATTGTTTCAAAAGCTATGTATTTATGGTTCGAGAACACTGTGTATTTTCCTAGTCGTTGCTTTCGAGCTTGGACAAGAATAGCTGCTCCAGTCTATTCGTCTTGTTTCTCATGCTATCAATTTTTATCTGTGCCTCACTAAACACGGAGAACACATCGTTGACACTAAGACCACCAGAGACTGTTACCTCTATGCAATGCTCATCTACAATTTCGAGACTGGCATTATCCAGATTTAAATCAAAGCCTGACGGTATCTGCGAAGTTGTTTCCAAAATATAGACTTGAGAATCCAGTTCATTTAGCAGCTTACGCATGCTGGTGTTCTCTACTATTTTACCTTCATCGATAATGGCGATATTGCGGCAGAGTTGCTCAGCCTCTTCCAAATAATGCGTCGTCAATATTATCGTCGTGCCGTTATTGTTTATCTCAGTTAGAAATTCCCACATCGAGCGGCGCAGTTCTATATCGACGCCTGCTGTAGGCTCATCAAGTATCAGTAGTCTTGGCTCATGGACGAGGGCCCTAGCGATCATTAAGCGTCTCTTCATGCCACCGGAGAGAGTTCTGGAGCGCTCATTGCGCTTCTCCCATAAACCTAGCTTGCGCAAATATTTCTCACAGCGCTGGGCAGCGAGCTTTCGCGGCAGACCGTAGTAACCGGCCTGTGTCATGACGATGTCACCTACTTTCTCGAATAGGCTAAAATTCACTTCCTGCGGAACGACACCGAAGTCTAGCTTCGTCTCGTAGACGTGAGCATCAACGTTCTTGCCAAACACCTCTACCGACCCTGATGTCTTGTTGACCAGCGTTGAAATCACCCCAATGGTGGTCGATTTACCCGCTCCGTTAGGCCCCAGCAATGCGAAAAAATCACCCTGCTCTACTTCGAGGGTAATACCCTTAAGCGCCTCGAAACCGTTTGCATAGGTTTTAGCCAGATTTTGAATGGAGATTGCTATAGTCATTAAAAATAGTCTTCATGTGTTGTGTTGCAAGCACGCGCTGATGCCAGCAGGAGTATGTCGATTGTTAATACGATTGGCAACTCAGTGGTCGCGGCAGAAGCGGGATAGTCATCGCACAAACAGATAATCTAGAAATAGAAAAGCCCGGCGTTAGCCGGGCTCTTTTATATGGCGTCCCCTAGGGGTTTCGAACCCCTGTTGCCGGGATGAAAACCCGGTGTCCTAGGCC
>JAPKAI010000128.1 GCA_028825335.1 Gammaproteobacteria bacterium
CAACCCCTGTCGCGCTGTCGTCGCCAGCATTGCCGAATACCATGGCCTGAACGTTCACAGCCGTGCCCCATTCGGCGGGAATACCGTATTCTTGACGATAGAGGATGGCGCGCTCATTTCTCCAGGAGCCGAATACTGCGCTTATCGCGCCCCAGAGCTGCTGCATAACATCTTGTGGGAATGCGCCGCGAGTACGCTTATGGATTAGAGCCTTGTATTGAGTGACTAGCGTTTGTAGGTTCTGAGTATTCAGGTCATTGTCTGATTCTGCACCCACCTTGTTCTTCAGTTTCTCCAGAAGCACATGGAAGGGGTCTTCCTCTTCCTCTGTGCGAGCGGTGACACCCATCACCACGCCACCGTACATCTGAATAAAGCGACGGTAGCAATCCCAAGCAAATTGGGAGTTCTTCGAAACATCGGCTAGGCCTTCGACGGTCTCGTCGTTCAGGCCAAGGTTGAGGATCGTGTCCATCATGCCCGGCATCGAATCGCGGGCTCCGGAGCGCACAGATACCAATAGAGGGTTCTTGCGACCACCGAATTTCTTGTTGAGCTGTTTCTCGACGCTCTTTATCGAGTCGCCTACTCTCTGGCGCAGGGCCGCAGGATAGTGCTGCTCGTGATCATAGTAATAGGTGCAAACTTCGGTGCTTATGGTAAAGCCCGGAGGCACCGGCAGGCCGATAGAGGCCATCTCAGCTAGGTTGGCACCCTTGCCACCGAGCAACTCACGCATGGTGGTATTGCCGTCAGTAGTCTTGCCAAATGCGTAGACGAATTTTTTGCTCTTACTGGTTTTCTGATTCTTGGCGGGCTTCTTATTTTGGGTTCTGCTCATAGCGTGAAAAATACCTTGTTTCTTATGTAAAGCTATACCATTTTTCCCAACCCACGAGGGGGAGGGGCGCTCGTAGGCGCAGCCTAGAGGAAATGTCTGCAGGACAGTCCCGATAATCCTTTCAGCGAAAGCCAGCTGTTCGATTTATGCACAGATAGGGCGAAAAATTGCCGCCCTATGCGGGTAGGGGAGAATAATGTACTTGCACACTAAAATCCAGCATGGATGGCTTGAGTGCGAAACAGATTAGCAGGCAGTTAAAATTGTGATGCTCAATTGATGAGCCTCACAATTTGATTGCATATTATACACGCACCAACTGAATTTTTTCGGCGGCAATCTTGAGTCGTCGCTGCCAATTTATTCACGATCACTGGCGGATAGCGCTGTGTCCACTGCCTTAACAATGTTTGAAGCTTTTAACTTGGAAGTTAAGAAGTTTAACTACTCGAGGTCAATAAAGGGGGCTATGTGGTTGGCCTATAATTCGGTTCAGTGAACGTTCCAGAGTGGTGGTATCCTTTCCTATGATTTGTTTGGGCAGGCCGCAAAGTATGAGGAACTGAGGAAGCAGCCAGTGCTTTGGGATATTTTCTGTGAGCAAGCTCGTGAAATGGGGCTGGAGAACTTCAATATCTTGATCGTTCAGGAGTTTGTCTATAACTCCCTAAGTAACTCTTATCGGGATATGTTTACAGAAATTGACCTGACTGATAAGCGGCGTGTGGAGAGAGACTTTTAATTGATGTATGACATCGAGGCAAAATACATCTACTTTAAAGTGTTGGAATAGTCGCCAACACGCTTACTCCGATTCATTGCGTACCGTAATTGCAGGAATCCCCTCAGAGTCTACCTGTGCCCTAATTTGAATAGGTCGGCAGCATACTTGGCAGTCTTCAATATATTCTTGTTCGGGAACAGAGCAGTCTACGAGTAGTTGGATAGGTTCGCCGCAAGAGGGGCAATAGGTCTCCACATTTTCTTGGAGGAGCATATTAGCTCACCTCTGTGAGGAGTGGCTTGCCTGAAAAATAGGCATCCAGGTTATCGATCACTAGCTGGCCCATTGCTCTCCTTGTTTCAACAGTGGCGCTACCAATATGTGGCAGTAATACCACGCTGTCTTGCTCGATCAGCTCTTCCGGGACATTGGGTTCGTCTGCGTAGACATCTAGGCCTGCTGCAAAAATATGCTGCTTCTGCAAGGCAGATGCTAGCGCTATTTCATCGACGCTGGATCCCCGGCCTACATTGATGAAGATCCCAGTGGGGCCTAACTTACGCAATATGTCTCCATTAATTGCGTTTCTGGTGTCTTCGCCGCCGGGCAGCATGCAGAGCAAAATGTCAGAAGCCTCGGCTAAGTCAGCTATGCTGGAATGGTATCTATAGGGTAACTCTTTCGGACTTCGGTTGTGATACGCAATCTTTAGTCCAAATGTGAGTGCTCGACTAGCAATTTCCTCTCCTATCCGGCCGCAACCCACTATTCCTAGAGTTTTATCGGCTAACCCCATCCCAAAAGGGAGCGGTCCTTGCGACCATTTTTTCTCGCGTACAAAACGGTCGGCATTTACAATGTTTCTGGTGGTCGCTAGTACTAGGGCGATAGCAATGTCCGCAACTGCATCGTTGAGCACATCAGGTGTGTTACTGACGCGAATGTTTCTGCTGCGAGTTACTTCAAAATTTACTCCGTCGACTCCCACGCCGAAGCAAGAAATAATTTTGAGAGAATCCAACTCATAGATGATTTCATCAACCATCCAAGAAGCGGTGGCTACGGCATCACACTTCCCTTGCAACTCTTGGATGAGGTTTTTCTTTTTATCGGAGGATAGCTTCCATAGATGATGTGTCTGAAATTTTTCATCCAATTTTTGAATAGTCTCAGGGTGAAATTCATTCACTAAGAGTACACTGTGTTTGGGGGCCATAAGATTATCTTCTAGATATGTATTCAGCTATTGAGTGTATTCATTTGAACGCCTTGTGCGCAATAGAATCTTTTTGTTTCTCAATTGGTTGCAACTGCAGAGTATATTGCATAGATTAGAGATTCTTGGATAATACGTACAATTACTACAGCGCTCCCAGCCACGACATATCAATACTCACTGCCTATTCTATCCGGCGTTATAAATTGAAAAACCATCTTCAGAATCTCCCCTCAATTGATAAGCTCCTTCAATCAGGCTCGCTTTCGTCGCAAATAGATAAATTCGGCCACAAAAGTGTCAAGGATGAAGCGAGGTGTCAGATCGACAATCTGAGAGAGTCTTTATTACAAAAAGAAGACAGCGCTTTGACGTGGATGTCCAAGCCTGATTTTCTCGAAGAGTTCTGCCAGCAAATTTCCAAAGCCGTTGAAGCGCAGTTTTCCAGCACACTGATTCCGGTATTTAACCTGACAGGCACCGTGGTGCACACGAACCTGGGTAGGTCTAGTCTCCCCGCTGAGGCGGTGGAATCTATGGTCATTGCAGCAACTCATGCCACAAACTTGGAATATGACCTGCTAAGTGGGAAGCGTGGTGATAGAGATTCACACTTGGAGCGCGCCATTTGTGAGATGACGGGCGCTGAGGCGGCGACCGTTGTGAATAACAATGCGGCGGCCGTATTGTTGGTGCTCAATACCCTGGCAATGAACAAAGAGGTCATTATCTCTCGCGGCGAGCTGGTGGAGATAGGTGGTGCCTTTCGTATCCCCGATGTGATGGAGAGTGCGCACTGCACGCTACGTGAGATAGGTACGACCAATCGAACGCACCTGAAGGACTATGCGGCTGCCATCAATAGTGATACCGGCCTGTTGATGAAGGTGCATACCAGTAACTACGAGATTAGAGGCTTTACCAGTTCCGTGCCGGAATCTGACTTGAGTGAGTTATCTAAAGAGAGGGGCATTCCCTTTGTCTCGGATCTGGGTAGTGGCTCGCTGGTTGATCTGCGCCAGTTTAATCTGCCTTATGAGCCTACGGTCAAAGACACAGTAGACATGGGCGCCGACCTAGTTACCTTTAGTGGGGATAAGCTGCTTGGCGGTCCTCAGTCGGGTATTATTGTGGGTAAGCGCGAGCTGATAGAGCGAGTGAAGAGCAACCCACTTAAGCGTGCACTTAGAGTCGACAAGATCACGCTGGCAGCGTTGTTGGCGGTAATCAATATCTATAAAGACCCAGACCGGTTGGAAGCCCGCCTGCCGATGTTGGCTGACCTTGCGCGGCCAGCAGCTGCGATCGAGGAGGTCGCTGCAAAGGTGATTGCCACTGTAAGCGAGCGCCTAGCAGGTAAGGCATTAGTAACCGTGCAGGCCTGTAAGAGTCAGATTGGTAGCGGTGCACTGCCTTTAGACCTCCTGGAGAGTCGCGCCCTGTGTATTACGCCAATAGCCGAGAAGGGTAAGACCGACGAGGCCTTGCAACGCTTGTCCTTGGCTTTTCGTGCCCTGCCGAAACCTGTCATAGGGCGGGTCTCCGACGGTCGCTTGCTTTTTGATCTGCGTTGCCTGCGCAATGTGGATGACTTTTTAGGTCAGCTGGATAGCTTGGCTGACTAGGATTGATCTTCGTTACCGTAGAATTTCAAACAATTTGCAGTGATAGCTGGCTGATAGCTACTTGGCTAGGTATTATTCCGCATCAAATCAGTGAACAGCTTATTTCGTAAGCAATAACCAATAGATAAGGAATACCAAATGTTTAGTCATGTAATGCTAGGTGCCGATGACCTCGAAAAATCCAAATCCTTTTATGATGCCATTTTGGGCGCGCTAGGCTATGAACCCGGTGTAACCGACGATAAGGGTCGCGTATTTTGGATGAACAAGACTGGCGTATTCTGTATTAGTAAGCCCATCGACGGCGAGCTAGCTTGCCATGGCAATGGCAGCACTCTTGGCTTTAGTGTCGAGAGCATAGAAGCAGGGAATGCGTGGCATGCCGCTGGTCTTGAGAACGGCGGAACAGACTGCGAGGATGCGCCAGGACTGCGTGAGGGAAGTACCGGCCCAATGTATCTAGCCTATCTGCGTGACCCATCCGGCAACAAGATATGCGCTCTGCACAGACTGTAGATCGATAAATCTAGACCAGATAAAGAGATAACGCAGCATGGAAATGGAAGAATTAAACGAGTGGGTCAATGCCTACATTGAAGTCCACGAGAGCGAAAATTCGTCTAACGAGGATCACTCGAGTTATTGGGCGATAGAGAAGTTCGCGGATATGGAAATGGACCACCCCGATCTCAACTGGGTGGCCATGCTGCAAATTATCTCTCTAACCACATCTGATATCGTGATACACGGTCTCGCGGCAGGGCCACTGGAAGAACTGGTCGAACTCCATGGCGTGGAGTACATCGACCAGATTGAGAAGACGGCACAAACTAATCTGAACTTTCGTTTGGTGCTACGGGAGCTCATAGAGACGACAGACAAGAACATCTGGAGTCGTATACTTCGGGCTAGATCGGACGATTGATTCGGTTCGGTGGGTGAGTGGCTTTAACCTGCCATACTAAAAAGCACTCCATTGTTAACATGTGAATATTCACCGAATAACGAATGACGTTGGGTATTGTTATTTAGATCGAACCAGCCACTGACTGACCATGTTGTGTCGTTGCCGAG
>JAPKAI010000036.1 GCA_028825335.1 Gammaproteobacteria bacterium
GGGACGGCAGCTAGTGCCCGAATATATTCAGCATGACCTCACCGCGGAGAAAGTATGTGAAGGGATAGTTAGGCATATGACCGGTGCGGAGGATCACGAGGCGTTAATTCAGGAGTTTGAGCAAATACATAAGAGTCTGCGCCTCGATGCCTCCTCTGCGGCTGCGGCAGCCATAGCATCTCTTATCGAGAAAGACAGTAGCCAGTAAATGACGAGAGAGCCTTCATTTTCTCCATCTAGCGAGCCCTACACCTTGATAGCGGGTACTGATGAGGTTGGGCGTGGGCCATTGGCTTGGGACGTTGTCGCCGCGGCCGTGATACTCGACCCCGCAAAGCCTATCAGCGGCCTAGCTGACTCGAAGAAGTTGTCCCACAAGCAGAGGCTGGAATGCTTCGATGCTATCGTTAAGAACGCGCACTGCTATGCGGTAGGCCGAGCATCGGTGCAGGAGATCGATCAGATCAATATATTGCATGCGAGCATGCTGGCAATGAGTAGGGCAGTCGCAAGTCTGAAGGTTCAGCCCGAGTTTGTCTATGTCGACGGTAATCGCTGTCCTAGATGGAAGTATCCTTCGGAGGCTGTGGTCAAGGGCGACTCTTTAGTCACGAGCATCTCAGCTGCCTCGGTTATAGCGAAGGTGACTCGCGACAAAGAGATGCAGGAACTGGATCTGCAATACCCCGGCTATGGCTTTGCAAGTAATATGGGATACCCAACACCGGCGCACCTGGCAGCGCTCGAATCTCTTGGGACAACGCCTATTCATCGGCGTACATTCGCGCCGGTCGCGAGGGTTCTGAGGGCAGCGCAAATGCCTTAAGTTTTTGTCCCGCTGCTAACAAAAAAAAGGTATATTGGAAGCTCATTCGCCACTCAATAATTAGATTTGTAAATGTCTGAAAATTTGCCTAATCAGCCCTTCGCGCACCTCAGACTTCACACCGAATTTTCAATCAATGATGGTATCGTTACCATCAAGCCTCTTATCGCGAGACTGCGCGAACTTTCTATGCCAGCGGTTGCTATTACCGACTTGGCAAATATGTTCTCCCTGATTAAATTTTACACCGCCTCCCTCAGTGCCGGCATCAAGCCTGTCTGTGGCTGTGATGTGTTGGTTGAGAGCGACGATGGGTCTAAACAGACTCGCCTCGTGTTATTGGTCAAGAACGAGGTCGGCTATCTCAGCCTGACTAAACTTATCTCCGAGTTGTACACCGAGAACCGCAGCCAGAGTGAGCCGTCTGTATGCAAGTCGCAATTGGCAGGGCGTGTCGATGGCCTGATCGCTTTATCGGGTGCGCAGAACAGCGATATCGGACTCGCACTCCTGGCAGATGAAAAAGACTTAGCGAAGGAGTTGCTGGCGGAATGGGAGGAATTGTTTCCACAAAGTTTCTATCTAGAGCTGCAGCGAGTGGGCAAAGTAGAAGAGGAGGACTACATCGATGCGGCTGTCGCTCTGGCTATCGAGACGAACTCGCCAGTGGTCGCAACGAACGATGTGCGCTTCATCGATCAGGATGATTTCGATGCACACGAGGTGCGTGTATGCATCAATGAGAGGCGCACGCTAGATGACTCAAGACGACCTCACAATTACACCGATCAGCAGTACTTAAAGACCCGCGATGAGATGGCGCAGCTATTCAGCGATATACCTGAGGCGCTGGAGAACTCTTGGGAAATCGTCAAGCGCTGCAATCTGTCACTGGTACTAGACAAGCCTTGTTTGCCGAATTATCCCGTGCCCGAAGGCTTGAGCATGGAGCAGTATTTTTCCGAACTGAGTTCCGATGGACTGAGAGAACGGCTGCGCAGCCTCTTTGGTGCCGACTATGAGGCGAAAGACGTCGAGAAGCCCTACTGGGAGCGTTTGGAGTTCGAGTTGGGCGTCATCAACCAGATGGGCTTTGCGGGCTACTTTCTGATCGTGATGGAGTTTATTCAGTGGTCCAAAGACAACGATATACCAGTCGGACCAGGCCGTGGCTCGGGTGCAGGTTCCATTGTCGCCTACGCGCTGAGAATTACCGATCTAGACCCGCTTAAATACGATTTGCTGTTCGAGCGCTTCCTCAACCCGGAAAGGGTGTCGATGCCCGACTTCGATGTGGATTTTTGTATTGAGGGCCGCGACCGCGTTATTCAACACGTAGCCGAGCTGTATGGGAAAGATGCGGTATCGCAGATCATTACCTTCGGCACAATGGCGGCGAAGGCTGTAGTACGTGATGTGGCCCGAGTGCAGGGCAAGCCTTATATGTTGGCTGACAAGCTTTCGAAGTTAATTCCGTTCGAACCTGGGATAACCCTGAAGAAGGCGTTTGAGGTGGAACCGCTGTTGGGCGAATTCGTCGATTCTGATGAGGACGCGCAGGAAATCATGGAGATGGCCTACAAACTTGAGGGCATAACTCGCAATGTCGGCAAGCATGCCGGTGGCGTGGTTATCGCGCCTACCAAGCTAACGGACTTTACACCGCTGTATTGCGACGAATCAGGTCAAGGCTTAGTCACCCAATTCGATAAGAACGATGTGGAGACAGCAGGTCTAGTGAAGTTCGACTTCCTCGGGCTGCGTACTCTGACCATCATCGATTGTGCTGTAAAAATGATTAACGCTAGGGCTGCCGAAGGCGAGCCGCCTGTCGATATCACAAAGCTGCCTCTAACCGACGAACGTGTATATCGACTGTTGCAGAAGGGCAAGACAACGGCGATTTTTCAGCTCGAATCTCGCGGAATGAAGGATCTGATAAAACGTCAGGTGCCAAGTAGTTTCGAAGACATCATTGCTCTGGTGGCCTTGTTCCGACCAGGTCCATTGCAGTCGGGCATGGTGGATGATTTTATCGATCGCAAGCACGGTCGCACGCAAGTGGTCTATCCACATGCTGAGTTGGAGCCTGTCCTCGGCAATACTTACGGAGTAATTCTCTATCAAGAGCAGGTGATGCAGATCGCCCAAGTTCTCGCGAACTACTCACTGGCTGGCGCGGATATTCTGCGTAAGGCCATGGGTAAGAAGAACCCAGAAGTGATGGCGAAGCAGCGCAGCTTGTTCCAAACCGGTGCCGAGGCGAGAGGAATCGATGCTGACCTAGCGGCCTCTATCTTTGATCTGATGGAGAAGTTTGCAGGCTATGGCTTTAACAAGTCGCACTCGGCAGCGTATGCGCTAGTTTCTTATCAGACCGCGTGGCTGAAGACGCATCACCCGGCCTGTTTCATGGCGGCAGTGCTCACGGCTGAAATGCAGAATACCGATAAGATCGTAACCTTGATCGATGAGTGTCGCTCGATGCAGCTGGTCATAGTGCCTCCAGATATCAATCGTGGTCAGTTCAATTTTACAGTAAACGAGAAGGACGAAATTGTGTACGGTCTGGGTGCCATCAGGGGCTTGGGCGAAGGGCCAGTTGGCAGTATTCTTGCCGCGCGAGAAGAACGACCATTTACGAACCTGCTGGACATCTGTCAGAGAGTGGATACGCAGAACGTCAATAGACGCACCATGGAAGCGTTGGTCCGTTCAGGCGCCTTGGACAACATGGTGGAAGGTGATCTCGATTATGCTCGCGCCTTGCTCTCGGCACTGTTGCCGCAGGCCATGCAGGCAGCTGAGCAATCTAGCCGAAATCAGGCTAGTGGTGTTGAGGATATGTTCGGCGAGATTGCGCCGGCGGGCACAGAAGATGCAGATCTCAGCGCCTCTAATATTACAGTCCGCGCCTGGGCGGAACAGCATCGCCTCAAGGTGGAGAAGGACACTCTGGGTTTGTGGCTGTCAGGTCATCCCATCGACGAATTTCTGGATGAGCTTTCTCATATTACTAAGAATAGGCTGGTTAATCTGAGGCCGGAACGAGGGCCCCAGACTATCGCTGGTGTACTGCATAGCATACGTACTATGAAGAACAAGGCGGGGGATACCATAGCATTTTTGGTATTGGACGATAGTTCCGGGCGCTTTGAATTTTCCTTGTTCGCAAAAGAATACGAGAAGTACAGAGAAACGCTACACAAAGATGTGATCATGGTGGTGGAATGCGCCGTAAGCATCGATGACTATAGCGGCGGTATGCGCGGCCGCGGCAAGAGCGTAATGACACTATCCCAGGCGCGCAAACGCAATGCACACCGCGTGGCATTGAATCTCGAATCAGGGTCGCTGGGCAGCAATTTCTGCGAGCATCTCGCACGGATCCTCGAGCCTTATCGTAAGCCAGCCGAGCTCTTAGAGTTGGAGGGCGCAGTGGTTGCAACCGGTGTTGGGGGTAGTTCTATCCCGGGCATTGATACTCGTCATCAGCATCCCGGACAGTTCCCGCCCAGTGGCCATGCAGACTGGGGGTCAGTGGACGAGGGGGAGGGCTGTCAGGTCATGGTGCGCTATCAGCGCGCTGACTCCATAGGGTGTATAATGTTGGGCCAAGAGTGGGTCGTGTCGCCTGCCGATGACTTGATTCAGCGTCTGCGGCTGGAGTACGGCAAAGACAAAGTAGTGTTAAGTTACAAATAGACAGCCACGACAATCAAACTGGCAGGAAAATTGAGTGCAGCATGGATCCTAATTATCTCGAATTTGAACAGCCCATTGCGGAGTTAGAAGCTAAGATCAGCGAGCTGAGATTGGTGGGCAGTGACAATGATTTGAATATCACTGAAGAAATTCAGAACCTGAAAGGCAAGAGCACGAAGCTCACCGAAAAAATATACTCGAATCTCTCTTCGTGGCAAATCTCCCAAGTTGCCCGACATCCGCTGCGACCTTATACATTTGATTATCTCGAGCACATCTTTACAGACTTCGATGAACTGCATGGTGATCGGCTGTTCGCTGACGATCAGGCTCTAATCGGTGGATTAGCAAAGATCGATGGTCGTCCAGTCGTGGTGATCGGTCATCAGAAAGGCAGAGGAACGAAGGAAAAAGTTAGACATAATTTCGGCATGCCTCGACCGGAAGGTTATAGAAAGGCTAGGCGACTCGTGCTTCTCGCAGAGCAATATAGGCTTCCTGTATTGAGTTTTATAGATACACCTGGCGCTTACCCAGGAATGGATTCGGAAGAGCGTGGAATTAACGAAGCAATCGCCGTGAATATGGCGATGATGTCACATGTAAGGACTCCACTTATTGCGACGGTTACCGGCGAGGCAAATTCAGGCGGCGCTATCGCTATCGGTGTCTCTGATCAGCTTAATATGCTGCAGTATTCTACTTATACTGTTATCACCCCCGAGGGTTGTGCGACTATTCTCTGGAAGTCTTCCGATCATGCAGCAGCCGCTGCAGAAGCTATGGGTGTGACTTCTAAGCGATTAGAAGAGCTCGGCATAGTAGATCACACAATACCGGAGCCACTAGGTGGTGCGCATCGAGACGTAGCTGCGACGGCGGCCAGTATTAAGGCTGCGCTAATCGAACAGCTAGATCGCCTGACGGCATTGGACCTCGATGAGCTCGTAGAGCGCCGCTATAAGCGGCTGATGAGCTACGGTATTTCTAGCTAGTCCCATCCGACAATCGAGTCTACTGCGAGCACCCTGAATATGACATCTGCACACCACAAGATACAGTTATGTGGAATGACCAAACGCCTATATCTTATGGCGCCCATCTGCCGCATTTAGGTCGCTCTTGCTACGACCTTATTTCTGGATGGGCATTAGTTAGTTATCCGGTTTTCGCTTGCTGGTGTGAAGATTTAGACACAGCAATAATTTTCGAGGGAGGCGTAATTCCTCCCCCTATTTTTAATGGACCAATACATAGCGCTGCTATGCCCGCAGGCCATGAACTATTCTCCCCAAACACTCAATGACAAGCTAGAAGCAGCTCTCACTGAGTATGCTTCTACACATAAATTCCTAATCGGATTAAGCGGTGGCTTGGACTCTGTCGTGCTCCTGCATGCGATGGCTAAGCTGCGTGATCAGCCCGGCGCGAATTTTCAGTTACGTGCACTTCATATCAATCATCAACTCCAGGATCAGGCCAACAGCTGGGAGATGCACTGTTTAGATCTTTGTGCAAAGCTCGGCGTAGAGTTCACTGCCACCAAGGTGGAAATATCAGGCAGCTCAGGTCTAGAGAATGCCGCCAGAGTGGCCCGCTATCGCGAGTTCGAGGCTGCCCTGCTGATTGATGAGGAGCTGCTACTAGCTCATCATCGGGACGATCAGATGGAGACCCTGTTGCTGCGCCTCATTCGCGGCTCCGGGAGTCGTGGGCTTAGTGGAATTCAGCGCAGCCGCGTGTTGGGAGCGAGCAGGCTGCTGCGCCCGTTATTGGATATCGATCGAGAAGAGCTGCAATGCTACGCTGAATCAGAGCAGCTTATCTGGGTCGAGGATCACTCAAACAAGGATGAAGGCTTCGATAGAAATTATTGTCGTCACACTCTGCTACCACTTATCGAGGCGCGTTGGCCGGAGTATAGGCAGAGCTGGTCAAAGTCGGCAGTGCTCGCTAGCGAGAGCGAGGTGCTGCTTCAGGAGCTTGCTTCGATCGACTTAGCCCAGATAACCACGGTATCGAAATCAATTGTCAGCAGGGAAAAACTGTTAGCGCTGTCGGAGCCAAGGCGGCGCAATGTGCTGCGTCATTGGCTTGCAGGCCTAGGCGCAAAGGAGCTGGGTTGGAATCAGCTGCAGCAGCTGAGCAATGAGGTCTTGCAGGGTGCTAGCGGCCAATTCATAGCGGAGGGTTTTCAGGTCTTTTGTTTTCGCGAGAGCGTGTACGTATTGGACTCAACAGAACTCGAGCGGGATTTCGATAAAATCGATTTAGATTCTATGCCGGGGTTGCCAGTCGCGGGAGAAGTCATGCTGCCCAGCAATGGCTGGCTTCGAATTCGCGAGGCGCAGGGCGAGGGGATCTGTGCAGACAAACTACGTAATCTGTCGATCCGCTATAGGCGCGGTGGTGAAACTTGCCGCCTTGCTGGACGGCCGAGCAAGACGCTGAAAAAAATTCTTCAGGAAAGCGGAGTCCCACCGTGGTTGAGGAGCCGCATTCCATTGCTTTTTGACGGTGAAGACCTGGCCTATATTCCAGACCTCGGAGTAGATGAGGAGCTCGCAGCAAAAGGCGCCCAGCCGGGTTGCATTATCGAATGGGAGCAGCCTGACCTTAAGTTGCTGGCTTGAATTGCTGGTGCGTGGGCTAGTGCAATTTGACCCTCTAGTTTTAGCCTATAGGAACAATTCAGATTGTTCTATCGAGGGGCTTCTGGTACGCTACAACTCCATCTGTGTGGGTTGGTGTATGACCAATTTTTCTTATCCGATGGGGCTCGAATGACTCGTTATATCTTCATTACCGGTGGCGTTGTTTCTTCACTAGGCAAAGGCATTACTTCTGCATCTCTCGCGGCAATTCTCGAAGCCCGCGGTCTAAACATCACGATGTTAAAGCTGGATCCCTACATCAATGTGGACCCTGGCACTATGAGTCCGTTTCAACACGGCGAGGTCTATGTAACCGAAGACGGTGCAGAGACTGATCTAGACTTAGGCCACTATGAACGCTTCAGTCGAACTACCATGTTGCAGAAGAACAACTTCACCACCGGCAGGGTGTATGAAGAGGTTCTCAAGCGTGAGCGCCGAGGAGACTACCTCGGAGCTACTATCCAAGTCATTCCACACATCACCGATGAGATAAAGCGACGCGTGATTCTTGGCGCAGGTGATGCCGACGTCGCACTTGTTGAGATCGGCGGCACGGTAGGTGACATCGAGTCGCAACCCTTTCTAGAGGCCATACGTCAGCTGCGTGTAGAGGTGGGCTCTGAGCGAGCGTTGTTCATGCATCTCACTCTCGTACCCTATATCGCTACGGCAGGTGAGACCAAGACCAAGCCTACGCAGCACTCTGTGAAAGAATTGCGCTCGATAGGTATTCAGCCGGATATTCTGATTTGTCGCTCCGATGTGGAGATCGATGAATCGGCGCGGCAGAAGATCGCGTTGTTTACTAATGTTGAGCCCAAGGCTGTAGTTTCTCTGCCTGATTGTGACTCGATCTACAGAATCCCTTCGATTCTAGGCGCGGCGAACCTCGACGATATCGTTATCAATAAATTTAAGTTGGATTGCCCACCAGCTGACTTCTCCGAATGGGATCGTGTGGTTGATGCGCATCTGAATCCGGTCAAGGAAGTGAATCTTGCGATGGTAGGCAAGTACATGGAGTTGCTGGATGCGTACAAGTCTCTGAACGAGGCAATAATCCACGCTGGCATTCATACTAGAACCAAGGTGAACATCACCTACATCGACTCTGCCGACGTTATAGACAAGGGCGTCGAAGTGCTGGCCAATCAAGATGCGATCTTAGTACCTGGCGGCTTCGGTGAGCGCGGCGTAGAGGGGAAGATTATGACCGTGCAGTACGCACGCGAGAACAAGGTTCCTTACCTAGGCATTTGTCTAGGCCTGCAGGCTGCAGTCATCGAATACGCGAGAAACGTTGCGGGCTTGAAAGATGCGCACAGTTCTGAATTCTCTCCCGCTTGCGACAATCCGGTTATCGCGCTTATTAGTGAATGGACGACGCGTGCGGGAGTTACAGAATTTCGTGATGAGGATTCCAATCTTGGCGGCACGATGCGCCTAGGCGCACAGACGTGCGTTCTGGACAAGGACTCGACCACTTTCGCCAGTTACGGGACGGAAGAGATCGTTGAACGCCACCGCCACCGCTATGAATTTAACAACGATTACATCGACGTGTTGTCCGAGGCTGGGTTGAAGCTCGTGGGTAAATCTGTCGATGGCATGCTGGTGGAGGTGGTGGAGATTCCAGATCATCCTTGGTTTGTTGGATGTCAGTTCCATCCGGAGTTCACTTCTACGCCGCGCTACGGCCATCCACTGTTCACGGGTTTTATAGAGGCGGCAATAGCGCATCATGAGGCAGCTGTTGAGTTAGACTCAGCCATCGCATCCCCAACGCTAGCGGTGAATAACGCTCAAGTATGAGCGCTAGGAAAAAGGACCCGGTAGCTACTCATGACAGCAAAGAAAATTAAGCTTGGGAATTTCACCATTGCCAACGATCAGCCCTTTGTCCTATTCGCAGGGATGAACGTGCTTGAATCCAGAGACTTGGCAATGACTGTGGCCGAGCAGTTCCACAGGGTCACTGACGAGCTCAATATTCCCTACGTATTCAAGGCCTCATTCGACAAGGCAAATCGTTCCTCTAAAGACTCTTATCGCGGGCCCGGTCTAGACGAGGGGTTAAAGATACTCGCCGAGATCAAAGAGCAGTTTTGTGTTCCCGTGATCACCGATGTGCATGAAATATCTCAGGTTGGGCCGGCTTCTGACGTGGCAGATATTCTGCAGTTGCCTGCGTTCCTGTCTAGGCAGACCGACCTCGTCGTCGCCATGGCCAAAAGTGGCGCGATCATCAATATCAAGAAGGCGCAGTTTCTGGCGCCGCAGGAAATGGGCCATATCCTTAAGAAATTTGAGTCGGCAGGCAATGAGCGTCTGATTCTCTGCGAGCGTGGCAGCAGCTTCGGCTACAACAACTTGGTCGTCGACATGCTGGGTTTCGCGGTAATGAAGCAATTTGGTGTCCCGCTGATGTTCGATGCGACGCATGCCTTGCAGAAGCCGGGTGGCTTCGCTAATGCGGCCAGTGGGCGCCGGGGCGATGTCACTGGGCTTTCTCGTGCTGGCTTATCGCAAGGGATAGCGGGGCTGTTTATCGAGGCACACCCTGACCCAGACAAAGCGTTATGCGATGGGCCCTGTGCGTTAAGATTAGAGACAGTTCGTCCCTTCTTGCAGCAGATGCGGGAGCTCGATGTGCTGATCAAGTCCATGCCCGAGCTTGATACAGCATAGAATTTCAAGTGTTTTAAACTTCATTTTTTGAATCAAGTAATACTAATAAGGTATTGAAATGGCGAGCATTAAAAACATAAGGGCGCGAGAAGTGCTTGACTCCCGTGGTAATCCAACCATCGAGGCTGATGTCGAGTTAGACAGTGGTGTCATGGGCTCGGCCTGTGCGCCTTCAGGTGCATCCACTGGCTCGCGCGAGGCGCTGGAGCTGAGAGACAAAGACCCGGCCCGCTATCTTGGTAAGGGTGTGTTGAAGGCTGTTCAGAACGTGAACACTGAAATCAGAGAGGCCCTTATCGGGCAGGATGCTGCAGACCAGAAGGCTCTTGATGGGGTAATGCTAGAGCTAGATGACACGGAGAATAAGGCCAAGCTCGGTGCGAACGCGATATTGTCAGTGTCACTAGCGGCAGCCAAGGCGGCAGCGCTTGATGCAGGCCTCCCTCTGTATGCGCACATCGCCCAATTAAACGGCAGCGCAGGTAATTATTCGCTTCCAGTGCCGATGATGAACATCGTCAATGGTGGAGAGCACGCTGATAATAACGTAGATATTCAAGAGTTTATGGTGCAGCCTACGGGCGCGACCAGCTTCAGTGAGGCGCTGCGCTATGGTGCTGAAATATTTCATGCCTTAAAGTCTGTGCTAAAGAAGCAGGGTCTGAGCACGGCCGTAGGAGACGAGGGCGGATTCGCCCCGAACCTTCCGTCGAATGCCGCGGCACTTGATTGTATTCTACAAGCTATTGAAATTGCAGGCTTTCGTCCGGGTAGCGACATTCACCTGGCGCTAGATTGTGCAGCCTCCGAATTCTATGTGGATGGCAAATATGTGCTCGCAGGCGAGGGCAAGAGCTACGACTCTGGCCAATTTGCCGATTATCTGCAGGGTTTGGCTGAGAATTATCCGATTTTGTCCATCGAAGACGGCATGGATGAGAGCGATTGGGAAGGTTGGGCTAAATTATCTGCCCAGATAGGCGATAAAGTTCAGTTAGTAGGCGATGATTTGTTCGTCACCAACACTAAAATTCTTCAGCGTGGAATCAGCGAGAGCATCGCTAATTCAATTCTGATCAAGTTTAATCAGATCGGAACGCTGACCGAGACGCTGGCGGCGATCAACATGGCGAAGGCGGCGGACTACACGGCGGTGATTTCTCACCGCAGCGGAGAGACCGAAGACACCACCATCGCCGATTTGGCTGTGGCCATCGCCGCGGGACAGATCAAGACAGGTTCACTGTGTCGTTCGGACAGGGTGGCGAAGTACAATAGATTGCTAAGAATTGAAGAAGAGTTGGGTAGCAGCTCGGTATTCAACGGCATCAAAGAATTTTCCAATTTCACTGGCTGAATAGTGCTTAAAACAGTGCGGCCTCTGAATGCGATTAGTTAGAGAGGCACGTAAAATGCTGAGATCGAGCTCCTTTAGAATTCGATCTCAGCAAAAAGGCTTATGAAAATAATATTCGGATTTCTTGGGTTCGCTTTTATCACTCTGCAATATCAGCTTTGGCTTGGTGAAGATAGTGTGCGCACGCTGAATATGCTGGAGCTGGAAGTCGAAGCGCAACGAGTGAACAATGAAGGGTTAGAGCAGCGGAACCGCTTGGTTGAGATCGAAGTACTTGATCTTAAGAATGGGCTTGAGGCTGTAGAAGAACGGGCGCGCTCTGAACTTGGCATGATCGAGAAGGGCGAAACATTCTATTTGCTTGTCCCTACTCAGAAATAAGCCGAGCAGGCGCAGGCGATCGGGGACAGACCCCTAATTAAGAAGGCGTGACTATGGCAATATGGGCTGTCTTGCCGGCTGCAGGGATTGGTCGTCGCATGGGATCCACTATTCCCAAGCAATATCTCACTATAGATGGAGCCCCTCTGATTTTGCATGCGTTGCGCCGGCTGAGCGCAGTGAGCGAGATTCAAAAAATTATCGTTGTGATTCACCCCGAGGATAATCGCTGGGCTAAATTGCAAGAATCAATCGTTGAGGAATTTGAAAACCGAATCATAACTGTTATGGGTGGAGCCGAGCGCTACCAATCAGTTCTAAATGGCCTCGCTGCGATGACAGAACTCGCAGATAAAGACGATTGGGTATTAGTACACGATGCGGTTAGACCCTGCGTACGCACTTCAGATATAGAAAATTTGATTTCAAAGGTTTCACTGCACCCCGTAGGTGGGTTGTTAGGCTCTTCCGTAGACAATACTCTTAAGAAAGTTGGCGCAGACTTGGCTGTTATTGAAACTGTCGACCGCGAGTCGTATTGGAATGCACTTACGCCACAGATGTTTCGCTTCGCCCAGCTAAAAGAGTCTATAGAAGCTGTAGTGGCCAGCGGTGAGCAGGTGACCGATGAAGCGGCGGCGATGGAAGTAGCAGGCTTTAAGCCTATAATGATTGCCGGTAGTAAGGACAACATCAAAATAACTCACGAGGCTGATCTGGTCTTGGTAAGTCAAATCCTAAAAAACCAAGCGAGTGACAATGGATCCAAATAACATGCGCATCGGACATGGCTATGACGTGCACCGTTTCGACAGCGAGTACGTTAAAGCGAAGCCGCTTACCTTGGCGGGCGTTGTGTTGGCGGATAAGATGAGCCTAGTTGCACATTCAGATGGCGACGTGATTCTGCACGCAATCTGTGATGCAATACTCGGTGCGCTAGGCGAGGGAGACATAGGACAGCACTTTCCAGATACAGACACTAAATTTTCCGGAGCGGCGAGTGCTGATCTGGTGCAACAGGTGCTAGTAATGATGGAGGCACGGCAGCTCCATCTAGTGAACGTTGATATCACAGTGATCGCAGAAGTGCCGAAATTGACTCCGCATCGCGTCAACATGATTTCCAGTCTGGCTAACTTGCTAGAATTGCCGGAGCAGCGAGTCAACTTGAAAGCAACCACCACCGAGGGCTTGGGAGCCATAGGCAGGAAAGAGGGTATAGCATGTGCCGCAGTGGCCCTGCTAGCTGGCAATGCCTGAAAGCTCACCTAATCAGCCTGCAAGTTCTGCTGCTGCGATCTTCAGTGGCCTAGACACTCTAGCATTCGCGAATGGTAAGCCACGGTTGGCAGCAACGTTCAAACAAGAATTCACCGATTTTCGTGTCGAGGAACAACTCAGCTTTAAATTTACCGAGAAGGGCGAGCATGCCTATCTCTGGGTAGAGAAGATTGATCGGTCCACCGTCGATGTGGCAAAGAAGCTGAGTGAGGTAACCGGCGTTCATGGTTCGGATATAGGCTATTCCGGCATGAAGGACCGCCGCGCAGAGACGCGCCAATGGTTCAGCATAAAGTTGCCAGCAGGCAGGGAGCCTGAGCTTACGGCTTGCGAGAGTGACTCGCTGCGTATCGTCGAGACCCATAGAAACTCACGTAAACTCAAAATCGGCAGCCATCGCTCTAACCACTTTAGGGTATTGCTGCGAGATTGTGATGGTTCAAGAGACGAGTTTGAGCAAAGACTTGCTCAAATTGAAGCTGGCGGCGTGCCAAATTACTTCGGTTCGCAGCGCTTTGGCAGAGGTTTAAGCAATCTCACTCAGGTCCAAGCCTGGATGAGCGCGGAATTAGCTATAGGGTTGGATGCGAATTCGAAGAGCGTCATTGACGCCGCTGCGGCGGCGATTCCGAAGCAGCGCTTCAAGCGCAGCATGCTGTTCTCAGCCGCTAGATCCTATTTATTCAATCAAATATTGTCGCGAAGACTGGAGCTAGGCAATTGGAACGGCTATATAGCTGGTGATGTGTTGAATTTGGCTGGGACGGACCGTTCATTCGCGCTCGAGACAGGGGTTGAGTGGGATTCGATACTGCAGCAAAGGCTAGAAAATTTCGATATTCATATCACCGGCCCTCTACCCGGAGAGATTGATCCTAAAGATAAGTATGTAAGCTACGGCGAAGCTGCCGATATTGAAGAAGCAGTGTGTGAACAATTTAATACGCTACTGGCGGGTTTGCGGCATTTCGGTCTAAAGACAGCACGCAGACCGCTGAGCTTTCGACCCTCCGACCTGACGTGGGAATGGCAAAAAAGCGAACAAGCAGATGGGGCTAGCGACTTGCTGCTGGACTTTTCTCTGGGGAAGGGAGCCTATGCCACGAGTCTGCTCAGAGAGCTCTGCGTGACTCGCAGCCCCGACGGTAAAATCACGAGTTGATGAAAAGATATTACAAAGGATATTTGACTTGAGCAGCAGTGGAAGCGGTAAACCAAATCTAAGCGGCATTGGGATGACGTCTCAGCGCACACGAGAGCGACTACTGGGTAGATTGATCGACCAGGGAATTAGCAGCATGGAGGTGTTGGACATTATCCGCTCCACGCCACGGCACATATTTCTTGACGAGGCGCTCGCCCATCGAGCCTATGAGGATGTGGCCCTGCCTATTGGTCACAACCAAACAATTTCGCAGCCCTATGTTGTCGCCAAGATGACGGAGGCTTTGCTGAAGAGCGGCTCGATAGACACGGTGTTGGAAATCGGAACTGGGTGCGGATATCAGACCGCAGTAATGGCGCAGTTGGCGAAGACTGTCTACACCGTTGAGCGCATCAAGCCACTGCTTGATCGAGCTAAGAAAAACCTTAAGCTGCTTAAGCTGCGCAATATTAATTACCGACACGGAGATGGCAGCGCGGGTTGGACGAACAATGGCCCTTATGATGCCATCATTACTACAGCGGCTCCGCAGCAGGTTCCGCGCGAGTTATTTGAGCAGTTAAAGGACGGTGGGCGCTTGGTTATACCCGTGGGTGGCGACGATCGGCAGGAATTACAACTGATCACACGGCACGGCAAAGACTTTACTGCGCAAGTGCTGGAATCTGTGCGTTTCGTCCCACTTTTAGTTGGTCAACTACAGAACTAAGAATTTGTTCATTCAAAACACTTCCCCAATGGCTTGATCATGTCCGACAACTCAAGCATACAGACGCATAAAGCCACCAGCCCAATGGCGGCCCATCGCTCAAAAGTGATGTTGTTCTTGAAGGGCGTCGCCATGGGGCTCGGTGATTCTGTCCCCGGCATTTCAGGCGGTACTATTGCAGTCATTACGAAAATTTATGATCAGCTCGTGTTTTCTATTCGCGCCGTCGATCTGCGCGCGTGCGGGCTTTTCTTTACCGGTCAATTCAAGGCGTTCTGGCAGCATATCAACGGAACGTTCTTGCTTATCCTCGCTCTGGGAATTCTGTGCGGGCTGTTGATCTCGGCGAATACGATGCTATTCCTTTTAGAAAATTATTTTGTCCCGCTAATGGCATTTTTTATCGGCATGGTATTAGCATCTAGCGCCTTACTGCGAAATGAATTTTCGCTTCGCACTTGGCAAAACATCCTTGCGTTGTTTCTGGGATTTTTGCTAGCGATGTCGATAGGTTTTATTACTCCGCGCTCTGCAGAGTTATCGCATATCTACGTTTTTTTTAGTGGCGCTATAGCGATTAGCGCGATGATATTGCCCGGTCTATCGGGTGCCTTTATTCTATTATTGTTAGGCGTGTATGAATTTATTCTGGGTGCACTGCTTGGTTTCGATCTGCCTTATATCCTCGCCTTCATGCTTGGCTGTGGCGTCGGCCTGCTCGCTTTTTCTCGAGTTTTGTCTTGGTTGCTTCGCGCCCATCATGAGTTGAGCTACGGATTCATTACGGGGATGTTACTAGGTTCGATATCGGCACTCTGGCCCTGGCAACAGGCACAAGCGGAGGTAGGGGAAGGCTACACGATGCTCCTGCCTGCATTAGTGTGTCTTGTGCTAGGCGTTGTAGTTGTTGTATTACTGCAAGTAGTATTTGCAACGAAGCCATCGGAAAGCTCTAACTAATATGAATTCCCTGCATCGACAATTCAGTGTCCTCCTAATAGCGAGTTGCTCATTGCTGCTCGCTTCCTGTGGGGGAGGATATCAGGCGCCGATATCAGAGCTGGGTGAGCAACAGGTTATTTCTGCGCCGGAGGTGTTTTCGTCGAACTCAGAGGCGGGTGGCACTCAGTCTCAACCTATTCAGCGTGGTTCTATTTCCAGTGGTGTTGGTGGCACTGGTTCTAACCTAAGCAGTTCGAATATCAATAGGGCTGGGCCAGCGTCGCATCTTGTGCGTCCCGGGGATACGCTGTTCTCAATTGCTTTTCAGTACGATCTTGATTTCCGCAGTCTAGCTATTGCCAATGGACTGAATCCGCCCTATACAATATTTGTCGATCAAGAAATCAACCTGGATTTGAACAACATAGTGCGTGGTGGCAGTGCAGTATCAACAGCGAACCTAGGCACGGCCGTTGGTAATAATTCGGTGGCGCGGTCGAGAGCAGGGGGTGGTACATCGGGTTCGGTGTTGCGTCAGCCGGTTACCAGCACACCGCGGGCTATAAGTTGGCAGTGGCCGCATCAGGGGCGATTGGTTAGAGGCTTTCAATCAGGGGTCAGCAAGGGCCTGGATATAAGCGGCAATGTCGGCGATGCGGTGCTAGCCGCCGGCGATGGTGATGTGGTCTATTCTGGTCGCGGCATTCAAGGTTCTGGAGACTTGATCATCATTCGGCACAGCGATCGCTACCTCAGTGCCTATGCGCACAATAGCCGCATGTTGGTGAACGAGGGGAGTCGAGTGCGTGCGGGAGAGAAGATAGCCGAGGTGGGTGAAAATTCTTCTGGCGTAGCTATGTTGCACTTTGAGATTCGTGAAGCTGGGGATTCGGTGGACCCGTCGAGATTGCTGCCTTCGAAATAGTTGCCATCTAAAATTGGTTTTATAAGTAAATGCAGAACAAACAATAACGCAGACTGAGGTCTGCGTTATTGTTTGTTCTCTGGGGACTCAAATGGAACCAGTGCGAGTTGGTGCCAGTGACTAGCGCTCTAAGAATTGCAGCTTTTGTTTCTTGTCAGTCCATTGTTCAGCATCGGGAAGAGCATCTTTCTTCTCGGTGATGTTGGGCCAAACTTCCGCTAGCTCGGCATTCAAGGCAAGAAAACCCTGTTGGTCTTCGGGCAGTTCGTCTTCCGCGTAGATTGCATCAACCGGGCACTCTGGTTCGCATAGAGCGCAATCTATGCACTCGTCGGGATGAATTACCAGAAAGTTAGGTCCTTCGTAGAAACAGTCTACCGGGCATACTTCAACACAGTCAGTGTGCTTACAGAGTATACAATTATCACCTACTATGAATGTCATGCTATCTCCAAACCTTTGATTCTGGTAATTCTGGCCAATCTTTTTAATTGCGCCAATCTGGCTCATCGCTGGGCTTGGTCACCTTTGAGCCGCCTTTTAGCGGGTAATGGCGCGGCTTCGCGGCGTGCATTCTATCAGCTTTTTTCGGCAGTTTTCCATTGAGCTGGAGGATTTATTGCGTGAGTTTTTTATTTAGGCCCTGCATTCAAGCTATCTGCTTTCTGTTTTAGCTCATAGAGAATCTTCAGCGCTTCTTTCGCGGTGATGTCATCAACCTCCAGCCTCTGTAGAAAGTCCACTGCTGGATGCGCCACAGTAGCGAACATCTCACTCTGAAAAGGCGAGTCGGCGACAGCTGAGAGCGCAGCAGGGGATGCAGAGGAGCTTATAGTGCTGGCTGGCGCCTCATTCTCCAATTGCTGCAGTTTTTCACGTGCCTTCTCGATAACCGGGCGTGGTATACCGGCTAACTGTGCTACCTGTAGGCCATAACTCTGATTGGCAGGGCCCGCTTTGACGGCATGTAGGAATACGATGCCATTGTCATGCTCAATTGCATCTAGGTGCACGTTAACGATCGTCTCGAAGGTCTCAGGCAGAATGGTAAGCTCAAAGTAGTGTGTAGCAAATAGGGTGTAGGCTTTAACCTGCTCTGCGATATAGACCGAGGCGGCCCATGCCAGAGATAGTCCGTCGAAGGTGCTAGTACCTCTGCCGATCTCGTCCATAAGAACCAGGCTATCTTTTGTCGCGTTGTGCAAAATATTCGCTGTTTCGGTCATTTCCACCATGAAAGTAGAGCGACCGCCGGCGAGGTCGTCGGATGAGCCGATGCGAGTGAAGATTCTATCGATGGGCCCGAGCTTTACCGTTGCAGCCGGCACATGGCTACCGCATAAGGCGAGCAGTACGATTAGGGCTGTCTGTCGCATATAAGTAGACTTACCGCCCATATTCGGTCCGGTAATGATTAGCATCTTCTGAGTAAGGTTTAGGCAGAGATCGTTGGCGACGAAATTGTCGCTAGTGACTTTCTCCACGACTGGGTGTCTGCCCCCCTCTATAGTTATTCCCGGTTCATCGCTTAACTCGGGTTCACAGTATTCAAGGTTCACGGCGCGTTCAGCAAAGCAGTTGAGCACATCTAGCTCGGCAAGGGCCTCGGCGCTGGCGATTAGTTCGGTGAGTTGGGTAGCGAGTTCTTCTAGCAATGAATCATAGAGGGCTTTCTCGCGACTCAAAGATTTACTGCGCGCGCTTAACACTTTGTCTTCGAATTCTTTCAATTCGGGTGTGATGAAACGCTCGGCGTTCTTCAGTGTCTGGCGGCGAACGTATTCTGCAGGCAGTTCGGTGTTAGCCTGACCCTTACTAATTTCGATGTAGTAGCCGTGCACGCGGTTGTAACCGACCTTGAGTGTACTTATGCCAGTGCGTTCTTTCTCTCGCTGTTCGAGATCGATAAGATATTGTCCCGCGTTGCTACTCAGATTACGCAGTTCATCGAGTTCGGCATCGTAACCTTCGGCGATCACACCTCCCTCGCGAATAACCACAGGCGGGTTTTCTTTTACGGCGCGAGTTAATAGTTCACTGTGCTGCGGATATTCCCCGATGCGCTTCGCTAGTTCGCCAACGTAGGTCGGTGTCATTTTGGTTAGCTGCCGCTGTAGTTCAGGTAGTTGACAGAGGCCATCACGCAGCTTTGCGAGATCGCGCGGCCGCGCCGAGCGTAATCCCAGTCTAGCGATGATACGTTCCAGGTCACCTATGGTCTTTAATACCTCACACAGTGCCTCAAAACGGAAGTCTCTTTTCAATGTGGCGACAGCCTGTTGCCGTAGTTGCAACTGCGCTCGATCGCGAAGCGGCCTATTGATCCAGCGCGAGAGTAGGCGGCTGCCCATCGTAGTAGCTGTGCGGTCGATGACCGAGAGCAGCGTGTTGTCTTTACCTCCGGCTAGATTGATATCCAACTCGAGATTGCGGCGACTGGCTGCATCCAAAATGACGCTATCTTCCTGACGCTCTACCTGTATGCCTTGAATATGCGGCAGGTCCGATTTCTGTGTTTCCCTCGCGTATTGAATGAGGCAGCCGGCGGCCTGCAAAGCAGCGCTTAGATCCTGGCAATCGAAAGCTGCGAGGTCGCGCGTATTGAAATGCTCTGTGAGGGTTCGATTCGCGTTTTCAATCTCGAACTCCCATATCGGTCGCTGGCGTTTCGCCGGATGATTGAGAGCCGCCTCAACCTCAGTTAACTCTTCTTGTAGGAGTATCTCGGCCGGCTGAATGCGGCCTATCTCCGATGTCAGTGCATCGAGGCTTTGCAACTCACTGAGCACAAACCTACCGCTGCTTATATTCATGAAGGCGATACCGTAGGTTTTTTGCGTGCCGGTGGCGCTTGCCGTCGCGCTGATAGCCAGCAGGCAATTGTCGCGGTGTTCGTCGAGCAGGGCTTCATCGCTAACCGTCCCCGGCGTAATGATTCTAACCACCTGTCTCTCAACCGGACCCTTGCTTGTGGCAGGGTCTCCGATCTGCTCACAGATCGCGATTGAGACCCCAGCTTCAACGAGTTTTGCTAGATAACGGTCCGCCGCATGATAGGGAATGCCGCACATTGGAATAGGCTCGCCGGCAGCTTTGCCGCGTGCGGTGAGTGTGATGCCTAGAATATTGGACGCGCTCTTTGCATCTTCGAAAAAAAGCTCATAAAAATCGCCCATGCGATAGAACAACAGGCTGTCTTGATGCTGTGCTTTGATGCGCAAAAATTGCTGCATCATGGGGGTGTGTGTTTGCGCGTCGGTCAAATGGCTAACTACTGCATTGTTTGAATGAGGTGAGTTTTGTTCTTATTCTTCGTTGCTGTATTTGAGAATTCTACACGGTTTGGCGAAGCGGTGGCACAGCTAAATTGCTTTCTTCACAGGGGCAAAACAGTGACGCGGGAAGGGCATGCAAAAGATCGGCTGCGACGGCTTAATCGTGGTTCACATCAACCGTCGAAGTCGCTAATATGAATGTATGTCAGATTCGCTTTCTAGCCCGATTTCCAAACTTGTCCAACAACTTGCGGACAAACTCCTCGCAAAAAAACTGATTATATCGACCGCCGAATCCTGCACTGGTGGATGGATTTCTCAATCGCTTACCGCGCTCAGCGGGAGTTCCGCCTGGTTCGATAGCGGCTTCGTCACCTACTCCAATGAGGCGAAGCAGCGCTTGTTAAACGTTCCGCCAGCATTGTTCGGTATCGAGGGCCCGGGCGCAGTGAGCGAGGCAGTCGTGCTCGCCATGACCGCGGGAGCTATTCAAGGTAGTAGAGCAAATCTAGCAGTTGCTGTCAGCGGTATAGCCGGGCCAGATGGTGGCTCGGAAGATAAACCGGTAGGCACGGTCTGGATTTCCTGGCAGTGGGAAGATACGAGTCTAGCTCGCTGCTTTCATTTCAGCGGCGACAGAGAGGCGGTCAGGTGTGCAACGGTCCTTGCTGCATTGGAAGGCTGCCTTCTGTTAATTGATTGATAAAAAACCTAAAGGAATTTCCTTTTTTGCCAATATACTGGTTGTATATACAGTATAAATTTGTTTAAATTTGAACTGTTCGTATATACAGTGTTTTGGCAAAAGGCCGAAGGCCAGAGAAAATAAGCAATAGCTCAAATTAATAGAATTAGGTTAAGACGATGCATAGTTTAATTGGAAGCACAGTTAGCAGTCCTTCAAGAAATTTAGCAGGTGGTTCAACAAATACTACCTCTGCAAAATTGGGGTCGATCGGCACTACAACGACAGGACTATACGATTTATGGCTGAACTCGATGTTACCCGCTGTGGGCCCATCGATGGTCACGGGAGTAACATCGAGTTCGAGCCACCAGATAAACAGTGAGCGCCTAGCGGAAAAGCTGATGGAACTGAGCATCAATGAGTCTGTGAGGGGATCGTTGAAGCGTGGACCTAGAAAGATGACAGAAAATTTAGTAAGTAGCAGGGGACAGGCTACTATTTAAAAGGGCTCAGGAAACTGAGTATAAGGGGAAACCCGACAACTGCTTTACTCACGGAACCAGGCTTCAGTTGTGAATTTAAACACAAGGAAATTAAGATGATTGAAGATAACAGCAGTAAAGAAAAGGCACTCGCTGCGGCACTGGCGCAAATCGAGCGACAATTTGGTAAGGGCTCTATGATGCGACTCGGAGATACCGATCGCGAACCGATTCCAGCTATTTCTACTGGTTCATTAGGGCTAGATATCGCGCTAGGCATAGGCGGTCTTCCGCGAGGCAGGGTCGTTGAAATATACGGGCCAGAGTCCTCCGGTAAGACCACATTAACACTGCAGGTTATCGCCGAGGCGCAGAAGGCCGGCGGTACTTGTGCATTCATCGACGCGGAACACGCACTCGATCCTATCTATGCCGGTAATCTGGGTGTCGATGTCGACAACCTACTCGTGAGCCAACCGGACACCGGTGAGCAAGCGCTAGAAATCTGTGACATGGTTGTGCGTTCCGGGTCAGTAGATGTTGTAGTAATCGATTCCGTCGCCGCGTTGACACCTAAGGCTGAGATCGAAGGCGACATGGGCGACACTCATATGGGGCTGCAGGCTCGACTGATGTCTCAGGCTCTCAGAAAGATGACGGGCAATATCAAGAACTCGAATACCTTAGTTATCTTTATCAACCAAATCCGCATGAAGATCGGCGTCATGTTCGGTTCTCCAGAAACCACTACCGGTGGTAACGCACTTAAATTCTATTCCTCTGTGCGGTTGGATATTCGTCGCATCGGCTCGATCAAAGAAGGCGACGAGGTCGTTGGTAACGAGACGCGAGTAAAGGTTGTTAAGAACAAGGTAGCGCCACCGTTCAGGCAGGCAGAATTTCAGATCATGTACGGTAAGGGAATCTTTCACCTCGGTGAGATTGTCGACCTAGGCGTCAAGCAAGGCTTGGTCGAGAAATCTGGCGCTTGGTACGCCTACAAAGGCGAGAAGATTGGCCAGGGCAAGAAGAATGCCGCTGTATTCCTGAAAGAGAACCCGCATATCGCCGAAGAAATCGAATTGCAGATTCGTGCTCAGCTATTAGGTGGCGATACCGAAGAGGCAGCTAACTCAGAAGAGACGCCAGCTAATGATGATGACGTAATAGTTTTAGCTGACGCGCAGAAGGGCAGCTAGAGCGGTAGACTCTGATGCCTCCGCTATCAATGAGCGCTGTTTCTTCTGGTAATGAAGGCTATTTGATGGATCGGGTAAATTGGATAGATCTTATAAATTAGAAAGCGCTAGTCGCTGTAAGAAAAAAAAGGTGTCCGAGACTACACCTTGTAACGATGTCCCTGTTCTCCGGCGGGCCGCAATGGACTATCTGGCCCGTCGGGAACAATCTTTTTATGAACTTACCCAAAAACTGAATAAGAAATTTCCGGAGTCGGATAGTGATTTGCTAGTCGAGGTGCTTGATGCCCTGAAGGCTGAGAATTTGCAGTCGGATGACCGCTTCACGGAATCTTACGTGAGGTATCGTAAGTCTCGAGGATTTGCCTACCTGCACATACGTGCTGATTTAGCTGGCAGACAAGTGAGTGAGATGGTTGTGGGTAAATATCTCGTCAAAACTGACGAGCATTGGCAAATTTCAGCGGATCTGCTAGCCGCCAAGAAGCTTCGAAGCCACGAGCCACTAGGCTTCGGTTCTAAAGAGCATGCAAAACTATCCAGATTCCTAGTGTCCCGAGGATTCTTTCCCGCCGAAGTCAGAAAGGCACTAGAAAAACACCTAGTGTGAACTGCTCGCCAACTAATGCTGCTAATAGTCGATCCCGATGGACAGGTCATCATCGATATCGAAACTCAGGGCATGGACATGCTAGTGGGGCCCTGGCTGCAGTTGTTGAATGCCGCCGATTCAGTCAATTCGATGGCCCGGGGTCTTGCAGAGAAGGAAAGGGTTCGTGACCTGTTGGGCGGGGTTTGCAGTGCAGCTGCTCAATAACCCGATCGAGCTCGGCGGTGAGGAGCGAGTCGCCACTATCTTATTTTCCAACATCCGCGGTTTTACCACGTTCTGCAAAGGCCTCCCTCCGAAGGAGTTGTTAAAGACATCGAATAAAGCGCTCAGCATTACGAGCGACATCGTGGAGTCTCGTCAGCGGGGCGTGGACAAATACAACGGCGATGCAGTGATGGCCTTATTCGGTGCACTGATCAACGGAGATCAAGATACTGTGAATGCTATGACTGCTCTTCTAGAAATCACCAGTGTATTGGAGAACATGGAGTCGGGCCTGTCAGTATACGTAAGAACCACGGCGAGTATTGTAGTTGCTGGCAATCCGGGCTCCAGCAATCGCATGAACTATTCCGTGATCGGCGACACCGTAAATGTGTCTGTAAGATTGGAGGGCCTTATGCGGCTCTATAATGCCTCAAATATCGGCAGGGAGGCGAGTATGGACGACGCACCAAATTTGCCTATCGCGAGCTCGGCATCGTCTGCGTTGTTGGTAAGTCGCAGTGGGTTCGCATCTTCGAATTATTAGGCA
>JAPKAI010000037.1 GCA_028825335.1 Gammaproteobacteria bacterium
CACGATGCGAGCGTTGGATCTAGGGCCATGTCCGTCACCGACAAAGATGTCGCCACCCGGCGCTACGAGCACTGCCGATGGCATATTGAATGTGTCGGGTCCGTTACCAGAAATGCCGGGACTACCCAGGGTCATGAGCAACTCACCTTCGGGGCTGAACTTGAAAACCTGATGCCCCTTGCCTTCGCCAACAGTGTCGATGTCAGGTGAGCCGACATCATCCGTCACCCAGACATTGCCATCTCTGTCCACAGTCAACCCATGGGGACGCTGGAACAGATTGGCTCCAAAACTGAGAAGATGATTACCTTCTCGATCGAATTTCATTATCGGGGCAAGAGTTGATCCTTGGCAATCGGTGGCACCACAGCGATCGAAGATCCAGAAAGAAGAGCCATTCGGGTGGATTGCCAGGCCCGAGGTGGCGCCGATTGATCTGCCAGATGGCAGCTTGAAAAATGTTTCGTCGATGATGTAGTCATCGCTAGGGGTGAAACGGGCATCCGTAACTTGAGAGAATGCGGTGACAGAAAAAACGAATGAAAACATTGCCGCTAATATTTGCCGGGAATCGGTTTTGTTCAGTTTTGGCATAATCGTATTGCTCTGCTGTCGGTGAATAAAAACTGGGTTAGAGTAACAATCTACTCTATGATTTTCGAAACCACATCGATGCTAGTAGCAGGATTAGCGTCATCACCCGGGTCATGAAAGAATCCCGCTACTACGCTTACTGAAACCGCTGGGATGGTTTCGGCTAGGCAGGCGATGACATGATTATCTGGATCATCATCGCCGAGCGAGAGCGGGATAACACGGTCACCGTTTTCAAGAAGCACCGATATTGCTGTGCGCTGGGCCTCGGCAAGATCGGCGCCCTCAGGTCCGGTCACCCCGCCTTCCCAAGTTAACAAGACCGCTTGCGAACTATTCTCCAAGCATTCCTCTTCGAGCCCCGACGCGCTGGGTGCAAAGCGTTCGGCATATACGAGACTAGGTCCGGCGGCAAGGGCTGTCACCTTTTCACTTCTCAAGCCGAACAGTGAATTCCCTTCGGTATCTTCGAGTTGTTCCACGATTTCAATACCCAGCGGCAGCGAATCTCCAGGACTAAAAGGCCCAATAAGAAGTATTGTACGCAGCTCGAGAGACTCTATGGCAGGTCGCAGAGTTGCACACAATGGAGTGACAAACTCTCCAGTGCTGGTTTCAACCGCAAAGGCAGTTGCAGAAACTGATGCACTATTTATCTGAACAGAAAAGGTAACCGGCATTCCATCCTGCCCGCCCTTAGGCGGCAATCCACATAATCTAGTAGCTCGCGGCGGCAAGGGGTCGAGTCCATGATAGACAGATAAGATGCGCGCCTCATTCTCACTTCCCGCACTTTCTTGCGCGGTAGCTACATTGGTAAAACAGAGTAAGGTGATTGCGGTTAGTAGTTTCATTTTAAGACTAAATCATTCGTGCCATTGTCTGTTTGCATGTTATAGGAAAATACAATACTCGAGGTCAAAGTTGGCCAGAGCAAGCTGTGTGCGCAAAAATAGCGGGATCAGGGTCCATAACTGTAAACTCTCAACCGCCCCGGTACATCCCCACCGGAAATCGATACAACTAGATACTGCACTCCGTCGATTGCATATGTCATTGGACTTCCAGTCTGTTGTGCCGGCATTGCCAAGCTACCCAGTTGTTCTCCGGTTAGTTTGTCATACGCCCGTAGCAAAGCTTCCTGATCGCCATCTGCATTTGTATAGCTGCCGCCGTCTCCGGCAATAACGAGTGTCTTGGTAACCAGCAAACCGACACGCCCAGCTTGTCCGGTACGAGGAATGTCCAAGCCTGCCAGTGCCGGGTGATTGCGAATGGAATCCGGTGTCTCACCGTGAACGGCATCCCAAAGGATTTCACCCTCGTTCAAATCCAGCGCCACAATCTGGCCATAGGGTGGTTTGATTAATGGCAAACCGTCCACACTCAATCGCGGCGCAGTTCTCAATTGCAGATTAATATAGTCCATGTCGGAGCGGTCCGGACGACTGCTCATAGACATTCGACCCACATCAGACTTGCTGAAAATATACATGATGCCGGTTTCAGGATCGGCAGCTCCCCCTGGCCAGTTGGCCCCACCGGTTTGTGAGGGCATAAATAGTGTGCCGAACGTGCCGTCATCGGCCTTCGCCAGAGACGGAGGCGCATAAATATCGCCGTAGCGGTACTGAGCCAGTATCTCTCGCGCCTTAGCTTTCAGCTCAGGTGTGAAATCGATCAGTTCATCGTCACTGAGCCCCTGCCTTGCGAAGGATGGAGGCTTAACGGGAATCGGTTGGGTTGGTGACAAACGTTCACCCGGCACATCGGATGCAGGTACTGGCACTTCTTCGATATCAAACAGTGGCTCTCCTGTCACCCGGTCGAACACAAAGGTGAATCCCTGTTTCACTGGTTGCGCTATAGCAGCTCTGTTACGCCCGTCGATGGTCAGATCGAGAAGAATTGGCGCGGCAGGAATATCCCAATCCCAGACATCGTGATGAGTAGTCTGAAAATGCCATTGCCGCTCACCGGTTGTAAGATCGAGTGCAACCACACTGTTCGTGAAGAGATTGTCGCCGTGGCGGTGGCCACCATAGGAATCTCCCGTGGCGGTTTCGGTAGGTAGATAGACGGCATTTAGCTCAGCATCGATAGTCATCTGCGCCCAGACACCGCCATATCCTGTATAGGACGCGGAATTATTCAGCCAGGTGTCATTACCGTATTCATCGGCCTGAGGAATGCTGTGAAAAATCCAAAGCCGATTACCAGTTCGTGCATCGTAGCCGCGTACATGCCCTTTCGGTTTCTCTCGACTAGTGGGCATTCTTCCGGCACGAAACGCCGAACCCATAACGATGACGCCATTTGCAACAATAGGCGCGGCATGGAGTCCTACTTCACCTGTAGTCAGGTCCAATTCCTGATCGAATTCTTGTTTTAAATCTACAATGCCATCGAGTCCAAAATCCTCGATGCGTTGCCCGCTCGCCGCATCCAGGGCAATCATCTGGTAGCCCGGCGTCACATAAATGATTCGTCCTTTTTCGCTGCCATCATCCCACCATGCCAGTCCGCGGCCTGACAACCGGCGGGGAGCATTGGTAGCGCGCTCCCCTTCATCAAGGCGGGACACCCAGAGAATTTCTCCGGTCTGCGCATCCAAAGCAACGACAGCTCGTCGGTTTCCCGCTGTGGTATAGATTGTTCGATTGACCATCAGAGGCGTTGATTGGAAATTGAATTCTGGGCTAGGACCAAAGTTACTCGTGTCGAATTCCCAAGCTATTTCTAACTGGTTGAAGTTTTCACCGTTGATTGCGTCAAGCGGAGAATAACGGGTGCTGGCTAGGTCGCCTCCGTAAGTGTGCCACTCCTGTTCTTGGGCCTGCGAGTAATTGAAAGTGCCTAGTGCAATGAGGAGAGATGAGAAGGCAATTTGCAGAGTTCGAATAGTGTTGGAGGCACTGCGGGTGAATGGCATGAATTAGTCTCTCAATGTCCTAGGCAGAGCTTCAGCGATTCAAAGTTGCTCGATCACTTAACGCAATATCTCAACGAATTGTTTGATTGATTGCGCCCCGACTTGGCGAGGCGCAATCAATCCTATTTAACGAATGAAGAAGATTGCGTGCTAATCAATCACTACCTGCCAGAGAGCGTTTCTGCTTGGCTTCTCTCTCGGCAACCATTTTTTCATAGCCTTCATCGTCAAGGTGAGTAACGGCGATCCAGGCGTGAGTCATTTCATCGCCGGTGCGGCTGCCGCCCACAACCCACATATCGGGATCTGGATTGTTGGGGTTGTCAGCCGTGTTGTCATACCACTGCTTCAGTACCAGAACTGCACCTGCTGGTAGCAGCGGTGCGACTTCGGGTTCATAGATATGGTTGTGATGCCAGGTAGCACTCCATTTGGATATCTGGCTGACCGGCTCTGTTCGGCCGGTTTCCGGATAGAATACCTCCAGCGAGGCGGCATTCATGCGCAGGTGGCCATGGGGCTGAAAACTATCGATGCGTACAGGATGGTCAAAGGTGTGGAAGCCCTGAGTCATTTGATAGCCGTTGGGGGGAATCACAAGATCTTCCTGCTGCTCGATCCGGTAGTTCGTCAGGTCCTGCTGGTAGATGCCTGCCTGCTCACCGAATTTTTCGTCGTGGAACCACAAGCCGATTTCGACCACGTTATCCTCAATCATCTCGCCCTTTGCAGTAGCACCGACTCCACCGGGAAAATTATGAATATTCCATTGTATTTGTGCTCCGGGAGGGAGGGTACGACAGACATCGCCAGGCACTTTCTCGCCCCATTTGCCCATCGCGTATTCGGTGAGCATGCCATTTCGGCGAGGCACACCGTATTCGTCTTCGACAAAGATGATGGAATTTGCGTGGTGGACCACCGCTGCTGCATCTCCGCGAGGTTTCACCTGAACTGCCTTAATGCAGCGCTCTGCGACTGCCGCCGTTAATCTGGGGTCAACAATCTCTCGTATCCACACGTCATTACCGTTGGCGGGGACATCATAGGAGGATGAAGGCACGATCAGGTCCGGCGCGCCAAGTTCGGCTTCGAAGTTCCATTGGCTTGGAGTTTTCACCTGAGCAACAGGTGGAATCACGTCAAGATCACCACGAGGGGAGCCAGCATTCACCCACGCCACGATGGTATCGATATCGTCCTGTTGCATGCGCCAGTCCCCAATTAAGTCCTGGATGCCAATGCCGTGGTCATAGGCATAGGGAGGCATTTCTCGATTGGCCACCTTCAGTTGAATCAGCGGAGCCCAGGGGCGTACCTGATCAAAATTAGTGAGCTGCATAGGGCCGATGCCGCCTTCCTGGTGACACACGACGCAATTCTCATTGATGATTTGTGCCACGTGTTCGTTGTAGGTGATCTGCTCTTGGGCGAATACGCCCTGCAGCCCAAGCAGTGCAGTAGCCGGGACCAGTAATTTTGCAATTTTCATTTGCTCTTTCTCCCCTAAAAATATGCGCGCAACGGAATCTTAAATTAATAGTATCAAACATAGATTACATCCAACTTAGGCATGCACACAAGTCCGGGACTTGTCGCCACCGCCCCACTCACTGAACTGGACAATTCTTAGCTTAGAAGATACCTTTTAATTCGCCCATACTCTTTGGGCCGGACCCAAGAACCGTGATCTCATTTCGTTAAATTGTAATTTTTCGCCCTTTTAAACCCCATCCCTATTGAACTCGTTACTATGAATAAAGAAAAAAAAATCGTTCTAATCTTTTGCTCCCTGTTCCTAATGTTTTCCGGTACACAGGCAGCAGAGCCAACCAGCATCACCGTCACCCGTCTTGGCGATGGCCCAATCATCACTCCACAGATGGATGCTCGTATGGGCGGCAATATCCAGGGACCCTCGTTGATCAAGGTGCCTGATTGGGTAGAGAATCCGTTAGGCAACTACTATCTGTATTTTGCCGATCACCGCGGCACTTACATTCGCATGGCCTATGCAGATGAAGTTACTGGACCCTGGACTGTGTATTCGCCCGGTTCCTTAACACTCGAAGACTCCCTATTCCCCACTACCTGCCCGCCGTGTTCACCAGCTCCAGGGTCCAATGCGCCGCTCTATGCACATATCGCATCACCGGATGTGCACGTGCGCGAAGATCTGCAGCAAATAGTGATGTACATACATGGCAGGGATGTAGGCAGACAATTCACACGTGCGGTTGTGTCTCAAGACGGCATTAATTTCGAAGGCAGAGAAGAGGATTTAGGTCGTCCTTACTTTCGTGTGATTGAACAGGATGATTTCTTTTATGCCATGAGCATGCCTGGTTACCTATATCGCTCATCCGATGGTTTGTCAGATTTCGAAGCAGGCCCTCAGATATTTAATAGAGACATGCGGCACTCCGCGCTATTGATTCGTGATGGTCTACTTTATGTATTCTTCACCCAAGCAGGACAAGAGCCAGAACGAATTCTACTTTCCACCATTGAGTTAGCGGATGATTGGCAGGAATGGGCTGCTTCTGAACCGGTAGAGGTACTGCGTCCCGAATTGGACTACGAGGGCGCTAATCTGCCCCTAGAACCTTCCAGGAGAGGCTATATTGATGTACCGGTCCACCAACTTCGGGATCCAGCCATCTATTCCGAAGGCGATAAAACCTATTTACTCTATTCGGTTGCGGGCGAGAGTGGAATTGCTATTGCAGAAATTGAATTTGGTGAGCATTAATTAAATTCATTCACCGCAATTATATTGTCCTTACATTTATTTATCACACTGAGGAAAGCAGAAATTATAATCTCAGTGAATACACGATATTTAAAGTTAGTGCTCATTCCCGCTACACCGAACACGAGTAGGCATTGTTATTCGTGTCGCAATGCTTCCACTGGGTCCATATCCGCTGCGCGAATCGAAGGATAGATGCCGAAGATCACACCGATCAATGCCGAGATGGAAAATGCAAAGATCGGTGCGAGCGGCGTGACTATAGTGGTCATGCCCCAGAACGCGGAGATGATAAAAGGAATGGCAATTCCTAACACCACGCCAATGAGACCACCCACGCCCGAAAGAATCACCGCCTCAATCAGGAACTGCATGATGATGTCTTTACGCTTAGCGCCGAGCGCGCGGCGTATGCCAATCTCTCTGGTTCTCTCGGTTACACTGGCGAGCATGATGTTCATGATGCCGATGCCGCCTACCAGCAGTGAGATGCCGGCGATGGCTCCAGCAACGATCTGATCGCGAAGCGCACTCTCCTCGGCCTGCCGTAACAGAGCGAGTGGTACCTCTATCGCGTAGTCGATATCCTTATGTCTACGCTGCAAGATTTGATCGATGATCTCACCGACCTCGATGACTCCATCCTGCCCTTCAACCTGAATTATCGCTTCGTGCAATTCGACGGTCTCGGATTCGACGCCACCTGCAGTCTGGCGTGTAGTTGTCTCACCGAAACGACTCTTAGACGAAGTGAAGGGTATAAAAATTCGGCTCGGTGCAGAATTGGAACTGCCCGCTTGGTTCTGACCGAGATTCGAGAATCCCTCAGATTCCATGATGCCGACAATATTGTAATAGTCGCTGTCGATTCGTATGGTCTTACCTAGCGGGTTATCGATGGGAAACAGCGCCTCTGCTACTTCATCGCTAAGAACGACGACATTGCCATGATCGCGCATCTCTGACTCACTAAAGAAGCGTCCAGCTCTTAGGTTGTAGTTACGTGAGACGGGATAGTCCACCGACGTACCGACTACGTCCGTGTTGATATTAAGCCCGCCGTTCCACACATTCTTCTTAACAATGCGCGACGCGATGACATTGTTTATGCCGGGAATCGAATTGCGGATTGTAGTAATGTCGGCTGTGGTTAAGCCGTAGACGATAGCCTGAGGCGGACCGAAACCGCTGCGACTGCTCTCCTCTACCTCGGCAGGCTTCACACTCTTTACGAGTATATTGCTCGCACCCAAATCGCGGAATTGCTGCTGCGCCTCATAGCTTGCACCCTCGCTTACCGCGAGCATGGCGATCACCGCCGCCACTCCAATTACGATGCCCAGCACCGTAAGCAGAGACCGCAGTCCATGAGAATAAATACTCTTGATGCCCACTTCGGTGATTTTCTTGAAGCGAGCGAAATTGAACCCTGAATTTGAGCTAGCACGCCTGTTGGCGTGAGGATTGGAATTCGCTGAACTAAGCGTTGCGTCTGTCATCGCTCTCTACCAATCCATCGCGCAGTCGAACCAAGCGCTGCGACCTTTCCGCCATTTCATCTGAGTGCGTCACCATGATTAGCGTCTTACCCTGATTATGAAGCTCATCGAATAGATTTAATATTTCGGCCCCTGATTTAGAATCGAGGTTTCCCGTGGGCTCATCCGCCAAGATGATCAGCGGATCGACCGCCAAAGCCCGCGCAATCGCTACGCGTTGCTGCTGTCCGCCAGAGAGTTCAAACGGCTTGTGATCGACCCGGTCGTCCAAACCAACGCGAGCCGCTAGCCCCATGGCAATCTCGTGACTGTCTGCCTCGGTGTAGCCCTGATAGAACAGGGGCATCTCGATGTTTTCTAAAACGTTTAACTGTTGAATAAGATTGTAGGACTGAAAGATGAATCCGAGCCTAGCACCGCGAATGCTAGACAACTCATCGTCTTCCATCTTCGAAGTATCCTGATCACCGAGGAAGTACTTGCCTTCAGTTGGCTGATCCAGGCAACCTAGAATATTCATCAGCGTCGACTTACCACAACCGGATGGACCCATGATGCTGATATAGTCGCCTTGATAGAAATCGAGGCTGATTCCGTGCAGCACCTCAACCGAGAGCGCACCCATATAATAAGTCTTACGAATATCACCCAGGCTCGCGACAATATCCTGCCCGCGAATTGCGGTGGCATCACTGTCGGTACTTTCAGATGATTCGGTCTCAAGCATAATTTCGCTCTGTATTGGCCGGACTTTCTACTAATGCAGCTTATGCGCCAGAAGCATCTCTCAGGCTTTGCTGTGGCGGAAGCAGAAGTACTTCCTCGCCCGCTTCTAATCCACTTAAGATTTCGATATATGAATCGGAGAAGGTGCCTACCTCGATTTCTCGGCGCTCTGCCCTACCACGGCTAGAAACATAGACAACGCGCTTGTCATCATAGTAAGTAACTGCCTGAATAGGCACGTAGACAACATCTTCGAGGCTTCGCACCAAAATATCGATCTCGGCACTCATTCCAGGACGCAGCCAATCGTGTGTGCCATCAATCTTGATCGTGGTCGGATAGACTTTTAGGTCGGGGTTCATGAAAGAGTTCGCAGAATCGGCGACGACAGCCACCTTGATAACGACACCGGTTAGCTGTTCATCAGGAAAGGCGTCAACTGACACTTTTACTAACTGACCCACGGCGACACGCTGCACCGCAGACTCATGAATATTCACCTTAACTGCCATTTCCCGCATATCGGGGATGGTCAAGATAGACTGCCTCTCTCTAACCGTAGCGCCCTCTTGAATCGCTTCTTGGCTATTGCTGCGAAAACGCATGGAGTTTTGGTCGGCGGCACCGTAGACGACAAGCCCCGGTCGCTGGGCCGTGATCGTCGCTAGTTCGATCTGCTCGTTCACGTCCGCCAGCTTAACTCGCTCGAGATTGAATTTGCGTTCGGCAGAACTATAGCGCGCAGCTTCTTGCGCCTTCTCAGCGATATTCTCTTTTACCTGACGCTGGTAACTCATCACCGCGTTTTCATAGTCCGAGAGTTTTTCTTCTGCATCTTTCGGAAACGTGTATTGAATATATAACTTCAAAGACGTCTCTTCTTGCTCCATCTTGTTGTTGGCTTTATTTAGATTTAGCTCTTCGGCCTCCAATTCTGTTGGGGTTATAAATCCGCGCGCTTCTAAGCGTCGCTGCCCCGCGATCCGACTCAGTGATAATAACAGTTCTTCTTGGGCCACTTGCAGATCATCTTGCAGAGATCGAAGCTGTTGCTTAGCCTCACCATCTTCCAACATGTCGATATCGGCATACTGCGTGAAGTCGAGCTTATCTCGAACCCCCATGTAGCTATCGTCCATAAGCAAATTAGGCTCCGCATCCAGCGTCCTGCTACTAGTGCTCGCAGGCGCAGCTGCCCGCGGGGATAACGTCTGTGACTTGCCCTCTACAGGTGCGTCTGCCTCAGCAGTTGGCCTTGGAGCATCACCGCCGGGTCGTCCACGGCGACCACCAGGTCCACCTTGACCTCCCTGCCCAAAGTTTTGCATGCGCTGCAGCATGTCTGCCGGCAGTGTGCCTCCATTGTCTGCCATGGCCTGACGAATTCTATCCTGCATCTGCGGCGGCATGGAATCGAGATCAAAGGGTAGCTCTGCCGCAGCCGAGTCAGAGTCCGTGCTCTTAACTGTCTCACCAGCGAGAGAGTCGGCTAGTTGTGCAGCTTCGAAGTCTGCCTGCTCGGCACGGGCTAGGCGCTCTTCTATCTCTAGTTGTTGAACTATTTCGGTAACAATATCGCCGCCCAGAAATTTCTCGAAATCCAACTTCGCGAAGCGCATGTCCTGACGGGCGTCATTTAAGTCAGTCATGTTTTGATTCAGTTGAATCTCGTATTCTGCTTTACGTTCTATATAGCTGGCTTCCGCAGTCTCTACTGCGATTTCCTGATTGAGTTGCTCGTCGATTAATTGCGACGTATCGAGCTCGACCAATATCTTACCGGCGATTACATCCGCTGGAGTAACACGATAGCCTTCCTCGACAATGCTGAGGATCTTGACTCCTTCTCGGCCCTTAATGCGAGACCGAATCTCTTGCGATTGCAATGCCTCTAGAGATCCACCTTCCAATACAGTTATATCTAGATTTCCGCGCCTAGCTTCGAAAGTAATACTGCCGGTCACAGTGTCATCAGAGTTACCCCCTATAGAAAGCAGCAGCACGAAAAAGACCACCACAGAGGAAGAGATAGCATACTGAGTAGATTTTTTAGCCGCCAAGAAGCGAGCTTGCTGCTCAATAATGTTCGTTCTGACGGGTTCAGGGATTTTTCCCCAAAGCTGGCTAATTGCAGAATTCTCTACTGCACTAGTCTTATCTTGACTCATTGACGCCTTCCTCCCACTGCCCGCTATCGTCGACATACAACAAACCCAAGTCTCTCCAAAATTCCAACTTCGATATATTGTGATCTACGATCGAGCTAATTAAATCCGTTTGTGCCGCTGTTAGATCGTTCTGCGAATCTACCGTATCCTGAATATCTCCAAGCCCCAATTCGGCGCGCAGTTCGGCTTCTTCGACACGACGTTCGTTGATCTGAACGCTGGTTAAATTAATTTCATAGTTCTTTCTGGCTTGGTTCATGCGCCGCCACAGGTCGACGACATCCAATTTAATATTATCCATGTCGAGCAAATAGTTGCGCGTAGCGACTTCGTAGTTGATCAGCGAGCGACGATAATTATTTCGTTCCAGCTGTGTATCCAATGGCAATTCAAAATCCAGCCCAGCTGTATAAAGCGCGTTCTCAAAGTCCAGCTGTCCGAGATCACCATCGTTGGCGTCTGGAACTCTAGCGACGAGACTCAGGTCCAGCCCAGGCTTCAGAGCATTCGCCGCGACCTCTATTTTGCGGGCACGATCCTGAACGCGGTCGAGACCATTATACAAATCCAGGCGGGTCTGCACGGCGAGATCCATGGCCTGCTCGAGACTGAGATCCGGGCCATCCATCCCCGTTTCCGAAATCAGAATCATCTCATTATCGTCGAGGGCTATATTCTCCTCCGCCTTCAGGCCTAGCAGTATCTTGAAATCATCCAGACTGCGCTTGTATCTCGTGATGGAAGAAGTCCAACGCAGATCTTGTTGCAGGGAAGACTGCTCCAGCCTGCCCACCTGTAATAAGGTGCGCAGGCCCTCTGCCTGAAATGCTCGCTCGCGCTCTAGCGAGAGGTTGTTAGCGAGCAGGCCCCCGTAGTTATTTCTAGCAGTCTCTCTGTTCAGCAAGACGGAGTAGTAGGAAGAGGCAACTCGCACGGCAAAGGTCTTTCGATAGCGTGTGAAGTCTCGTAATCGATAGAGCAGATCACGCTCCGCCTGCATTAGCGCCTCGGTTTCGATATCACTGCCGAAGTCTCGCAGTAGCGGCTGCGTGAACGAGCCGATCAATGCGCCGGTGCCAAACTCGCTAATATCGCCAGTCAGGAATCGAGTAAAATTATTAGTCAGGTTTAAGGCGATTGCTCCGCCGCCTTTGAGTAGATAGCGCGCGCCTAAACTGGTACTCGCATTCACTCTCTCACTAGAGCTGAGCACGCTCATGCCGGTCAAGGCCTGCATGTCAGTAACGAATTGATCTTCTGAATCCCATTGGTAGTCGGCGCCACCCACTGCAGAAAAAGTCGGAGTATAGCGATAGCGATCAAAGGTTAGCGCGAGCGCCTCGAGGTAGAGCGACTCTTTCTGTGTTTGGTATTCCTGACTATGCTGAAACGCCAAATCCAGAGCGACATTCAGGCTGAGGATATTCGCGCCGAGTTCACTGTCTGCCTCGTTGTCTAGAAATTCGTAGCTATCCTCATTGGTGGGGAGGCTACTCAGATCAACGTCCTTCGCCTCATCGATCCCTATTCTCTGCGTCATTCCCGGAACGAGATTAGTTTTGTCCTCTATAGCTTCATAGGTTTCCTGGTCTGCGTCTTTCCGGTAGGAATTGGCCGTACAACTCACCAACGCGCCTCCACACAGAAGAACGATAGATAATTTAGCTATTAATTTCAGAGGCTTAGCCAACATGGCACAGTATTTTCAATGAATATAGAATTAAGTAAAGAATTATACGCTCTATTCAGCCGAATCCGTTTAATTTAGCGACCGATTGAGGCCTGATTGAGCGGGATAACAATCTGATTTACATTCGCTTTTCCGGAATCGCAGAGGCTCATCCTAGTACAGCTGTCTATGGGCTTCTATCACTTGCTACTATCTAGACACTATCTGGATTCTGATACGCTTCTTAAATACTAAGCAGGCGATGTATCCTGAGCACATCCTTGAGGGACAAAATGAGAGATGAAGATGAGGCTAAGTGAAATTTAAACCCCTATTGGGATTCGGCGTCTTACTCTTAAGCGTTGTGTGGTTAGTTGTTCAGAATCAGCGCTTACAGCTGTACCTCGATCTAGCACTAAGTTATCAAAGCCAGGAGCAAAAACTCCCCGAGAGCAATGCTCAGCAGCGCCTGCAAGTGGACCCGAATTATGACGCCCTCCCGCAACAGGCACGAGATGAAGTCGCACAGCAGGCCAGTCAAAGACGACCGAGCACAACCGGAACAGCATTCTCCTCATTCACCGACACAGAAAATGCACGTGCGCGGGCCAATGAAATCATGCCCAAGTTGTACGACAGTTTCCTGAATGCACTCGGCATCCCAGGAACCGAGAGGCAGCGAATTATGGAGGCACTGGTGGACTTCGGGGCCCAGCGCTACCAGATGTTAGACGAGTTATTAGCCGGGTCAATTTCCCCAGATCAGGCCGTCGCGCTGTTTGGCGCTGATGCGCTATCCGAAAACCTACAGAATTTGCTAACCGCAACTCAGCAAGACGATCTGCGTCAATACGATCAGCTGCTCAGAAACGATACCCTGCGCGAAGTCTATCAACAGTCCCTGCGAAACATGGGAACCGCTCTCGAGGGTGCTACCCGGGAAGAGGTGACTCAGGCATTGGTCAATGAAATCGTCTCTGCAGAGAATAATTGGGGCTCACTGGTTGCAGAAGATGGCAGCATGCGCAGTGCCTATAATGACAAGCTAGCCGCTTTTGACCGAGCCCGAAACGCTCTAGGGCCGGACCTCAATACACAGCAACTGGAGCATCTCGACAGGTTTATCGAGACTCAATCCAGCGGCATCGATGTGATATTGGAAGCTTCATCTGACCGTAGCGGCTCAGTGTCCATCACCCAAGCTCGCGTAGGGGTCGAGAATCTACCCCACTAAAGCTTCAAAACAGCTCTGCTGACTTACATTTTTTAGCAGAATACCATACATTAGAGGGCTTGCAGCCGCGCGCGTGCGGCCCTCAATAATCTCATCACGGAGTCTAGATATGTCTGAATTACGAACAGCTAGGGACTGGAAGCGAAGCAGCCTACTCGCTATTTCCCTTCTGACGTTGGTTGCCTGCAGCGATAATGAAAGCTCTACAGATACTGCAGCCAAACCATCTGCTGATAGCGATATGCAGCAAGCCAACACGGCCGAACTCGGCTATAGCAGAATAAATGCCCCGGATGAGAATGACCCGCTAAATGCACAGATATTCGAACTCGACAATGGCCTGCGCGTATACCTGACTGAGAACCATGAAGAACCACGATTCTATGCTGAGATCGCCGTGCGCGCGGGAAGCAAGCACGACCCCATAGATGGCACAGGTCTGGCCCACTATCTCGAGCACTTGCTGTTCAAGGGCAATCAAAATCTAGGCAGCCTCGACTACTCTCTAGAGAAACCACACCTAGACCGCATCGTCGAACTGTATGAAGAGCACCATGGCGAGACAGACACTACCCGCCGCGCAGAAATCTACGCAGAAATAAATAGCGAAGCACAACTGGCCGCTCAGTATTCCGTGCCAGGAGAATTGGACAAGCTCTACAACAGCATGGGCGGCAGCGCGCTAAATGCACACACGTCATTTGAGGAGACTGTCTACAAGATCGGCCTTCCCTCGAACCGGCTCAGGCAATGGGCAGAGCTCGAATCCGATAGATTCGTCAATCCGGTATTTCGACTTTTTCACACTGAATTAGAAACGGTCTATGAAGAGAAGAATCGTTCACTAGATAGCGCGGGCCGCATCATAGGAACCGCTGTCAACGAGACCTTATACAAGGTTCATCCCTACGGGCAACGACCCACAATTGGTACAGTTGATCACCTAAAGAACCCCTCACTGGTTTACATTCAGAATTACTTCGATACCAACTACGTTCCTAACAACATGGCCATCTTCATAAGTGGCGATATCGACCCTATCGAGACTATCACGCTGATAAGCGAGAAATTCGCCCATTGGGAACGAAAGCCAATCCCCGAAATCGGCCCCTGGGCTGAAGAGCCTTTGCAGGGTCCGGAGCGAAGAACCGTACAATACCCAGGCGAGGAACAAGTACAACTTGCCTTTCGCACCGCGGGCAACGGCAGCGAAGATAAGGAAGCACTTATATTAGTCGACATGATTCTGGACAACAGTACGGCCGGACTTATCAATCTGAACCTAAACCAGCAACAGCTAGTCTCTGGCGCCGGTTCGTCGCCATCATTCTTGAACGATGCCGGCTCGCAGAACCTCTATGGCATACCGAAGCAGGATCAGACTCTTGCTGAGGTTGAACAACTCCTTCTCGATCAACTAGAAATAATTAAAGCGGGTGAATTTGAAGAGTGGATTATCCCGGCGATCATCAATGACTTTAAGAAGAGTGATAAGGGCGGCCTGGAATTCAATCAGGCGAGAGTAAGCATGATGCGCGACTCGTTCATTCAGGGTTCGCAGTGGGATTATCATGTGGCTGAACTCGATCGAATGAGTCAGTTGACTAAGCAGGACGTAGTAGATGTCGCCAACAAATACTTTGGCAATGACTATGTGGCCGTCTATAGAATCGACGCGCAGAACGAGATTCCAGTCGTTGAAAAGCCGCAGATAGATCCAGTAAAAATCGACTCATCGCTTCAGTCTCAGTTTGCCTCGCGCATCTTGGCGATGGAGTATGAAGAGATTGAGCCGACCTATGTAGAGGCAGACCGAGACTACCGCGTCATCGAATTCGCTGATGGCGTACAGCTCTACTATGCACCTAATCCTCTCAATGATTTATTCTCCTTCTCAATAAACATAGAAGTAGGCACGGAAGAAAACGAGAAACTAAATTTAGCTGCCGCCTTGATAGACGTTGCAGGCACGAATAGTAAAACAAATGAGGAACTGCAGAAAGAATGGTACCAGATAGGTACCGATTTCAGATTCGGCGCTGGAGGAAACTCATCGGGCATCTCTATCTCAGGTCTCGACGAACAATTCGAAGCCTCACTGGCTCTTGCTATGGACCTAATCAAGAATCCAAGCACCGATGAGCAGACGCTGGAACAGATGAAGGGTATCTTGCTAAAATCCAGAGAAGATCAGAAGAGCTCTCCACCAGCAATTTCCAGAGCACTGACTCTCTACAATCGCTATGGCGAAGAATCGCCTATGCTAGAAGCGCTCACACGCGAAGAGATAATGGCTTCGACCGTCGACGAGCTCCTCGCTCTTCCAGCCGAGCTGCTGAACTTCAAGCATACTCTCTCTTATACCGGCTCAATGCCTTTGGAAGATTTGGTAGAAGTGCTTCGGCGCCAACATCCAATAGCTGGCGAACTTGCAGATACGCCAGACTATCGTTTCCGCACGGCACGAGAGTTAGACGAGACGGAAATCTATGTTGTGGATCAACAGACTGCACAGGCGCAGGTACGCATTGAATTCCCAGACGGCGTCTACGACCGAGATGACAGCCTCGCATCTTCTATCTATACCAATTATTTTGGTAGCGGCATGTCCAGCGTAGTCTTTCAAGAACTGCGCGAGGCACGAGCCCTCGCCTATACGGCCGGCGCGCGCTATGCACAAGGTGGCAGGCTAAATGATCAGAACATCATGCTGGGCACCATCGGCACGCAGACCGACAAGACTGTCGATGCACTAAGCGCCTTCCTCGACCTGATCGATAATATGCCGGAGTCCGACGAACGCTTCGAGAGCTCTGTAGAATCTCTCATGAACCGCTATCGCACCTCGAAGATTAGTTTTCGTCAGGTTATTGGTGCAGTGCGCGGCTGGGAACGTCTCGGTATCCAGGGCGATCCTCGCAGAGAAAGCTATCAGAAACTGCAAACTGCTAGCATGGACGATCTGCTGAGTTTCCAACAAGAACACGTCAAAGATAGGCCGAAGCTGATCTCAATAGTCGGCGATCTATCGATTCTCGACGAAGAGAAACTTGAACAGTTTGGTACGGTCAAAGAAATCCAAGTAGATGATTTGTTCGTAGAATAAAATGACCAACGCGGCGACAGCTTCGAGCTGTCGCCGCGTTCCAACCCAATGTTCTTACGCGTAGTGTTACCAGCGAGCAACCTCCTGCATGTCAGCCTTATCCGTTATGGGACTAACAAAGAATTACGGTTCGTTTGCGGTCCTCGATAATCTCAACCTACAGATTGAAAAAGGATCGATACATGGCCTGGTTGGCCTGAACGGTTCCGGCAAGACTACGACTATTGAGTGCATACTCGGCCTTCAGGCCTACAATTCAGGCAATATCATCGTGCTCGGCCAATCACCTAGGCAACTTCATCTTACAAAAGGCAAGCTTGTTGCCATTTTCGATAGTCCGAGCCTGCATCCCAACTTAACTGTGCGCCAGTGCCTACAACACGCCCTACTACTGTGTGAAAAACCAACACGCAGTGCTTGTGAGGTAGAAAAGCTGTTAGGCGTTAGTCGTTTCAGCGATTTCAGAATCAAGAATCTTTCGCTTGGCAACAAGCGCCGGGTGTCAATTGCGCAAGCCCTATTGGGAGACCCCGAATTTGTAGTACTAGACGAGCCATTCAATGGACTCGACGCAGAGGGTGTGGACGATGTGCTCGATTTAATCAGCACGCTTAACCGAGACCATGGCACAACGTTTTTACTATCGAGCCATCAGCTTCCTTACCTGGAACAGATATGTAGTCATATTGCGATTCTGCACCATGGGAAAATTACTCACAGCGACACCATCAGTAATTTGTTAGGAAATACGCAAGTCACCTTACAAATCAAGACTCCTCAGATCGAAGCTGCAAGCGGGGTGTTGGAAAATATCTCTGGTGTTAAACTTCTCAACATCGATGCAGACGGCTACCTGAACATTAGTGTCTCAGACTCTGACTCTATAGCTATCAATCAAACGCTAGTGGAAAATCAAATTCCAGTTGCCGAGCTAATTCTGAAACGCGCATCACTCGCCGGGCTGTTGCGCGAGATTACCAGCGAGGACGCCAGATGAACGGTCTGCTGGTCGCCATCAAATCGGAAATCTTTGTCGCGCTGCGCACCTTTGCCAACAAACTTATCGTGGCAGCGCCCTCTCTGGTTGCAGCAGCACAATTGCTGCTAGTAAAACTCACCGATGCCGGTCAGCAGGCACGAGACAGCTTGTTAGGAGGGTCCGGTTTCGAGCAGTCGGTGGCAAACAATGCCTACGGCTTCTTCGTAGATGGACTGACCACCGGCCTAACCATGCTAGGGCTGCTATTAGTTGCTCAGGGTGCTTACAGTTTTAGCTACGATCGTGACATTGGCAGCATTCGCCACCTATTGATCCGGCGCGTAAGCCGCAGTAGCATGCTCACTGCAAAACTCATTCACCTGCACTTACTGGCCCTGTTGTCCGTCCTTCTTCTATTGAGTACAAGCTACCTACTCAGCGGGATACTCTGGGAATTTAGCGCTATAGTTGAAGATGGTTTTGAACTGATCAGTGAGCAAGAGATTCGTGAGGAGATATGGTTAGGTCTTCGCTTGGCGCTAGTGCCATTGCCAGCAGCCATTGCCTTCGGTCTATTAATCTCGGTGTCCACACAATCGGCAACCCAGGGTGTTACCACCGCGCTGGGCATTACACTGGCGATAGATATCTTTAAGGGACTGCTCGGTGATATGGCGAACTATCTGTATGCGAGCTTTCAGCCATCCTTGATCGATCAATCTTACTTGCAATCCGTTAGCCGAATAGTTCGCGGCTACTCAGATGTATTAATAGACGATAGCGTGCTGCAATTGAATATGTGGGTGCCCTTTCCTGCACTTTTATTGTTCTTTGCCGCTGCCCTATGGATCGTGCAGCGAAGGAAAATATAAGTATGTGCACAAGTAAAACGAAACGTAGTATCTCGATATTTGCCCTCCTCCAACTGTCCTTGCTAACAAGCTGCGTAAGTTACGAGCCCGCCATTCTAGTACCTGCGCTAAACCTATCAGCGGAAGAGATTACACTTGTAGACACAGCAGGCGCCAGCGGGGCCAGAATTGATTTCGGTGTCGAGCTCGGCCTGAACGAGAGTGATTCCCTTAGCAATATCGAAATACTGCCAGGGGTTCGTGTGCGCGGCATTTCAGCTAATGGCCCTGCTGATTCAGCCGGAATTCAGCCGGGGGACATTATCCTTAGTATCAATGGAACGTTAACCAATCATCCCGACGTTATTGAGGCTCTGCAACAGCAGACACCAACGATTGAGAACACACTCTTCAATGTACGTAGAAATACTGCGGTGTTCGAGGCTACCGTGATACCTCGCACTGTCAATAACAATGACGCTCCCCGCGAGTTGTATCGAATCGATCCAATCGCGAGTCGTGCCGCCTATCGCACGGAGATGGTCAGCATCAGTGCGCAGCCTAGTATCGCCGCTGCTCGGGTTATGGATGTTTATCAAACCAGCCCGCTACGTGACGCTGCGATCGAAGTCGGCGATATGATCTTAGCTGTAAACAGTGAGCCTCTTAACTCGGCGCAGGATCTAGTCAGTCGGTTTAACTCAGAGCTCGAACTAGGAGAAACGGTAACCGTAACCGTCTTTGACGGCGAATCAGTATTAGAAAAACGCTTCGATCTTTGGAATCCAGGTAGACGCGTGAGCGAAATATCTTTCGGGCCCCTAATTCGATATCAATCGTCGGTTGTGCCAGACTCGAAAAGTTTCTCCCTATTAAATCTCTGGCTATTTTCTTTATATAGCTACAACCGAGTAGATGAGGAAAGATCACACAGCATTCTTGGCCTAATAAAATATAGCAGCGACCTAGGCGAGCTGATTGAAGAAGAGAACTAATCAAAGTGACGATCAGAAAATCATCAATAGATTATTGGATGAGATTGACCCTTCCCGTTCTTGTCATCTATGCGGTGCTATCCGGCGCTGCATTTGCACAATCCAATTATGTTGCCTTCGAACTGGAACGTGAGAACAACTGGGAGCGACAGCTCGCATTTGAGGACCTCGATGGAGATGGACTCAAAGACATCATCCACTCCAATTACCAAGCCGGGATTGGCCGCGAATTACACATCTTTCATCAGCAAGCCGACGGAAGTTTCTCTACAACTGCGCAACGTATCGAGATTAAGACTGAGATAATAGCGGTCGCTTTTGCCGACCTCCGAGCTACGCCGGGCAGTGAAATCCTGCTGATCTCAAACTCTGGCGTGTTCAGCCTCTCCTCTGCACTCGAAGGCTATGGAGGCAATATCAAGCAGTTACTGGAGTGGGAGTTGATTGCCGCCGTACCCGATCTAGAACGAGTGCAGTTTTTATCCGACCTACAAGATATCGACAAGGATGGAGAGATAGACCTGCTACTACCTGGTGATGGCGTCTACGGCCTATTCAAAGGCAGAGGCAATGAAGTTTTCGAGCTGGTCTCCACGTTCAGCACAGACAGTGAATCTCTGTCAGCCGCGCAAAGAGGCCGCGACAGCTCAGGCATGGACGCTCGAATCGTTATCAATGCCGAAGAGGGTGTTGTTATCGAGTTAAACGTCGAGTCCGATTCCTATTTCGCGGACTTCGTCGAGCAATGGGATGCTAATGAGGAGCCTGCACGTTCTTTGCTACGCGCTCAGAGCTGGATGCCAACAGCAATCATCGCGCAGCTAAATGAAGACACGCTTTCTGACATCGCCTATATCAATCAGGGTGCGGACGGTCTCGGAAAACTAAACTTCCATTTCCAGGACGCTCAGGATGGTTTCAACAGCGAACCAGACTGGATAGGCAGCATAGATACGCGGGGCGATATGCAACTCGTCGATGTGGACAATGACAAGCTGCTCGATCTCTTACGCATAACCGGAGAAGGAAACGACCGAAGTGCCTATTTTTATCGCAATCAAAACGGATCTTTTGATCTAAAACAGCCGAACCAGGTCATGCGCTTCTCGGGATACGATGTTCGACTCAATGTAATTCCACTAGAGCAAGACTCTGCCCCAGTATTAAATGTTAGCTACTACACAATTCCTGTGGTCGACGCGATTCGCAACGCGAGCATCAATCGTTCGCAGCTATTATTTGGCAGCGACGATGCAGACGAGAATCAGTTTTTCAATCGGCGCCCCGACTCAAGACTCGACGAGAGTTTCTCGGCAGCGAATGTGCGCGGCCTATCCGAGCAGATGTCCCTGCAATATGATATCGATGGCGACGGTCGCAAGGACGCCATCTTTGTTACTGAGAATGGCACACTTGCTGCCAAGAAAATCAACGAAGACCTGACTATCCAGAGCCAGCCCTTCTGGGAATATGTCTCTCCAAACACTGTCTTCGAGTTTCAGGTGTTGCAACTGAACCAGGACAGCAAGCCCGACATATTGCTACGCCACGGCACCACGACCACATTCCTCGTGGCCGCACCATGATTCGCTTAGCCTCATTTATACAAGTGCTGTCTGGCATCAGCTTGATGCTTAGCTGCACACTAGCCCAAGCTGCTGAGCTGAATTTCAATCAACAAGAATTCCAGCTACCGCTGGAGACAGAGAATCTCGTCGTTGCCGATCTCAATGGAGACGGACTACTCGAACTCTTAGCAGTAGTAGAGAACGGTTTACAGATTTATTTTCAGACCGAAAGCGGCTTCAATTTTGATAGCAATATCAGCATCGAGTTTCCGGGTCAGTCCATAGGCTGGGATCTAAGCACGCAGTATGGCGCTACTGGCAGCACCGCTATCATCGCGCTGATCGACGGCAAGGAAGTCTTAGCCTGGTCAGCCGAAGATCAAACACTGCTAGCGCCGCAGACCATCACATCAAACTTGAATGGTTACTTGAGCAAGGGCGTTAATCGTCTGCATTTTTCAAGAGACATAAATGGCGACGATATCCACGACTTCCTGATTCCCGGCGCGGGTGTAATCAATCTACACATTAGTAACGGGCGCGCCGCCTCCGGAGAGTACGATTATCAAGCGTCTCTTAGCGTACGCTCAGAATCGCGCATGCGCACGAACCTAAACGAGGGCAGCCTAGAGCGACGCACCGGCCAGTCTATTCGCATTCCTATGATGGAACTCAGAGACGTCAATAGCGATGGCTACGATGATCTAGTTTCTCGCACCGAAGAAGAGTTAAAAGTCTTTATCGCCAACGCGAACGCCGCCGCTTATTTTCCCAATGAGGCGAGCTATTCTCTGAACATTCTGGAGATAGAAGAAAGGCTGGGCGAATTTGATATCGACAATTTAGATTTCTCCAACCTGACTGGACTACTGGCTCTTACCCACGAAGAGATACTCGACGATGTCGACGGCGATGGCATAGACGACCTACTACTTCGAGAGGGCGGCAAGGTTTCACTTTTTGGCGGCAACGAGCTGGGCATGAACTTCGCACAACCTCGTCAAGTTCTTCGATCGGGTGGTAACGTGCTAGGCACCTTCTTGCAGGATGAGAATGAGGATGGATTAAAGGATCTCTGGCTCTGGCGAGTTGAAAGCATTTCCGTGGGAGACATCTTCGTCTGGCTTGCTCTCTCTGGCAGCATCGCTATAGAAGCCTTCATCTATCCAAACGACGGAGAAAGATTCGCACGCCGGCCTTCACGCAAGGTAACTATAGACCTAAAATTTCCTTCGGTGATTAGTCTGACATCAACCTTCAGAGACATAGAACGAGAACTCGATGACGCTCGCACGACTGAGAAAACCTTTAGCAGCCTCGCCAGCCTGGACGAAAATATCGATCAGCAAGACCTAATTCTGATGGTTAGCAATCAGGTTCAATTTTTCCTGAACAGTATTCAGCCAGAAGAAGTACTCGACAACGATTCCGATCTATTCCTCGGCGCATTGAACTATTCTCGAGAGCGCGACAACTACGAATTCAATATTCGTGATGTTATCGAAAACATTGCTATAGGAGACAATCGTCACTTAGACGCAGTCGCCGACAGAACGGCCGACTCTGTAATCGAATTGAGTCAGGGCGTTGTGAGCGGAGATATAATTCCAGTCGCGCTCAACAAAGATGATCGCGATGATGTCATCATCTTTACCGAGACCGACAGTAGTCACATTCGGGGATTGCTGTTACTCTCAGATTGAAGCAGTCCTCGCTAACCTCGTAAAACTTAGATTTTCTGGGCAGGAATCATGAAGCATACAGTCTGGATAACCCTATTGATCGCGGCGGTAGTAGTCAATGTAGCTGCAGAGCTCGTGTTCTATTTCAGCGGCGTCAATATCGCCATGTTTTACCGCATTGTCTTGATAACCGGCATCACAATCATCTCCGCTGTATTTGTTGGCGCAATACTTTTGGTCCGTGTCTTGGAAGGAGAGAAGCCGCTGTCAGGTAATGTGCGCGACACACTCGGTGCTGATAAGAAAACGGACTAGCTATGAAGGTATCTATTGGTCTCTTACTCGTTGCAATTGTGCTCGGTGGAGGCTTCACTTATAGCGAGATGCAACAGAGCAACTTGCTAACACAGCAGATCGACGACTATGCGCGTTAGAACTCCCAACTGCTAACACAGATAGAAAATAACAGCCTAAAAAATATGGAGTCCGCCAAAACGCTTCGCTCACTGCAAGACGAATTGAAGAATCGTGAAAGCCAACCAGCCGCTCTCTCGTGTCAACTCGAAACCACGCAGCAAAAAATCGACTCTGATTACCAACAAATCGAAACTCGAATTCGGCAACAACTGACAAGCAAAATTCAAGCAAGTAACAACACGCCGAACCTAGGCCCAAGAATAGCCGTACTCAAACAGCTCTCCGAACTCGATCCCAAGGTGATGGGAGAAATCATAGCTCTTAATGCACAATATGGAGAATTTATTAAAGGATTGAATGTGGGCGAAGAGCGAGATGA
>JAPKAI010000129.1 GCA_028825335.1 Gammaproteobacteria bacterium
CCCGGCGACATCGTAACGAGCATGGCCGGTAAGACTATCGAAGTGCTCAATACCGATGCCGAGGGTCGCCTTGTACTATGTGATGTGCTTACCTATGCGGAGCGCTATAAGCCGCGCAGCGTTATCGATATTGCCACGCTTACTGGAGCGGCTGTAGCAACCTTTGGATCAGTTGTGACTGCTATGCTCAGCAACGATGAAAAGCTAGCAAAATCATTGATAGACTGCGGGCAGAACAGCCTAGATCGAGTCTGGCAACTGCCTCTGTGGGAGGAATACCAGCCTCTGCTAAACAGCAATTTTGCAGATATCGCCAACATCGGCGGCCCTCGAGCGGGAACCATCACTGCCGCGTGCTTTCTCTCTAGATTCGCAGAGAAATTTAAATGGGCACATCTCGATATTGCCGGTAGCGCTTGGCACTCCGGGGCACGCAAAGGCGCCACCGGACGTCCTGTTGCACTACTGGTTGAATATCTAAGCCAGCAAAAAGCCTAAACAAGCACAGCAGAATCGAGAAACCGTGACTCAAGTTAATTTCTACACACTCCCAAGCAGCGAGGCGCAATCTCGACTACTGTTTGTGTGTAGACTGACAGAAAAAGCCTACTCACTCGGCCATCGCATCCACATCCAGACAGAATCTGACCAGCAGTCGAAATTGCTAGACGATCTGCTCTGGCAGTATGCGTCTAGCAGCTTCATCCCCCATAGAACACTGGATGGCAGCGGCGACAGCAGCGATCCCGTGTCTCTAGGCACAAGCTTGGCCGGCGTCAAACACGCTGATGTATTGATTAATCTCGGCAAGCAGGCCAGTCAGGCAGCAGATCAGTTCGCTCGCATCAATGAAGTCATTAGTCCCGATTCGCAGAGCCTAGAGCAAGGCCGCAATAGATATCGCGACTACAAGGGAAAAGGCTACAAGATCGAAACTTTCAAACTCTGAATTCTCGACGGGCAGCCAGCCGCTTAATCCGGCAAAGCCCTTTCTGATCATGTATAATTGCGCCTTTTTTAAGCAGGGCAAACACTCGTCAGTATGGACAAGACCTACCAACCAAAACAGCTGGAAAATCAGTGGTATAAGACCTGGGAAGAGCGTGGCTATTTCGCACCTCAAGACGATGGCGACCCCTATTGCATTGTCATCCCACCTCCTAACGTTACTGGCCGACTCCACATGGGTCATGGCTTCCAGAATGCGATTATGGATGCGCTTATCCGCTATCACCGCATGCTCGGCCGCTCGGCGCTTTGGCAGGTCGGTACCGATCACGCTGGTATCGCAACTCAAATGGTTGTGGAGCGAAAGCTAAACGCAGCTGGCTCCTCGCGTCAGGAAATTGGTCGCGAGCAATTCGTTAAGAAAGTATGGGATTGGAAAGAAGAGTCTGGCGGCATAATCACCGAGCAGATTCGCCGCCTTGGATCCTCGCTAGACTGGACTCGCGAACGCTTCACCATGGACGAACAACTCTCATCCGTGGTCGAAAAAGTTTTCATCGAACTCTATGAAGAGGGTTTGATCTATCGTGGCAATCGCCTGGTTAATTGGGACCCGCAACTACTTACTGCCGTTTCCGACCTTGAAGTTATCTCCGAGGAAGAAGATGGTTCGCTGTGGCATTTCCACTATCCGCTCGCGGACGATGCCAGCCGCCATGTGATTATTGCCACAACCAGACCGGAAACCTTATTGGGCGATAGCGCGATAGCCGTCAATCCAGATGATGACCGTTATAAGGATTTAGTCGGAAAATTTGTTGAGCTGCCGCTTTGCAACAGGCAGATACCGATAATTGCCGATGACTATGCCGACCCCGAATTTGGAACAGGCTGCGTAAAGATTACGCCAGCACATGATTTCAACGACTACGAAGTAGGCAAGCGCAATAACTTAGAAGTAATCAATATACTCACTGACAACGCCTGTATAAATGAGAACGCACCGGCAGTGTATCAAGGTATGGATCGATTCGAAGCGCGCAAAAAGATTGTACAAGATTTAGAAGCGCTGGGACTCGTCGACAAGATCGAGCCACATAAATTAAAAGTTCCTAGAGGCGACCGTAGCGGCGCAATCATCGAGCCTTATCTGACCCATCAATGGTATGTCGCCGTACAGTCATTAGCCGACCCAGCAATAAAAGCGGTCGAAGATGGTGATATAGAATTTGTGCCCAAGAATTGGGAGAACACCTACTTCGCCTGGATGCGAAACATACAGGATTGGTGCATCAGCCGACAACTTTGGTGGGGACACCGCATCCCGGCATGGTACGACGAAGACGGAAAAGTCTACGTTGGTAAGACCGAGGGCGAGATAAGAGAGAAACACAATCTCGGTTATGATGTTGCACTGCGCCAGGATGAAGATGTCTTAGACACTTGGTTTTCCTCCGCCTTATGGACCTTCTCGACGTTGGGTTGGCCGAATGAACGCAAATTCTTCGACCGTTTCCATCCTACTGACGTCCTAGTGACCGGCTTCGACATCATATTTTTCTGGGTCGCCCGCATGATTATGATGACCCTAAAATTTACCGGCGAGATCCCATTCAAGAAAGTGTATATCACAGGGTTGGTCAAAGATGAGCAAGGGCAGAAAATGTCCAAGTCCAAGGGAAACATACTCGACCCAATCGACCTCATTGACGGTATTGAACTCGAGGAACTAGTAGAAAAGCGAACGGCAGACATGATGCAGCCGCAGCTAAAAGCAAAGATCGAAAAACTCACACGTGATGCATTCCCCGAAGGTATCGCCGGCTATGGCACTGATGCCCTGCGTTTCACTTTTTATTCTCTAGCTTCGACGGGCCGAGATATTAAATTCGACCTAGGCCGAACCGAAGGCTATCGAAATTTCTGCAACAAGATTTGGAATGCTGCTCGCTACGTGCTCATGAACTGTGAGGACAAAACAGTTGTCGTTGGCTCCGGCATTTCGCCTAAGCATCTATCCATTGCCGACAAATGGATCAGCAGCCGCTTCGAAAAAATCGCCTCTAACATCGAAGAATACATGGAAAATTACCGATTCGATCTTGCCGCTCAGTCTCTGCAAGAATTTATCTGGAACGAGTATTGTGACTGGTATGTCGAACTTTCTAAACCAGTGCTATGGGATGAAGAAAATAATCCTAATGAGGCTCAAGCAACACGCTGGATGTTGTTGAACATCATGGAGAAGAGCCTTAGATTATTGCACCCCTTCATGCCGTATATCACGGAAGAGATTTGGCAGCGCATTGCTCCTGTGCTAAACATTCAGGGCGAGAGCATCATGTTGCAGCCTTATCCGCAACCTGATGAGGGGAACGTCGATCTGGACGCCGAGCAAGGAATAGAGTGGATTAAAGGCATCATTATTGCCATTCGAAATATCCGTGGTGAAATGGACATCTCCCCTGCCAAGGCCATTCCAGTTTTTCTCAACAAGGGAACCGCAAGCGATAAGGCGAGACTCGAAGAATACCGACCGTATCTCGAGAAGCTCGCAAAGCTAGAAAGCATCCAATGGCTCAACCCTGAGGAGGAAGTGCCGGCTGCAGCAACTCAACTCCATGGTGATGTCGAAATCCTGGTGCCGATGGCAGGCCTCATCGATGTCGAAGCGGAACGCGCTCGCTTAGAGAAAGAAATAGCGAAGCTAGAAGCTGGCATGAAAGCTGTATCTGCAAAACTGAATAACAAGAAGTTTATGGACAACGCACCAGAAGCCGTAGTCACCAAGGAGCGTGGAAAAGCAGAGCAAATATCGGCCGCATTGACGGCCTTGCAGGAAAAACTTGAAGAACTAGTGAAGATGTAAAATTGGGTGGATCTGGAGAATGCGTATTTAGTTGCGCAATTCGCGAGGCATACTGAAGACGATGTTTTCCTCAACCCCTTCTAACTCTTCTGGCTCTTGATGGCAGATATCCCGAAGCCGTTCCACCACCTGCTGCACCAGAACCTCCGGCGCCGAAGCTCCAGCGGTAATACCAAACTTTGACTTCCCTTCAAACCATTGTGGGTCCATGTCCTCGACACTGTCGATAAGATAAGACTCGCAGCCCAGTCTCTCCGCCAATTCCTTTAATCGATTTGAGTTCGAACTGTTCGGCGAACCCACTACGAGCAATAATTCGCTTTCTAGAGCAAGTTGCTTAACTGCGTCCTGCCTATTCTGCGTCGCGTAGCAAATATCTTTCTTACGCGGTCCCTTGATCGATGGGAACCTCTCTCGTAGCGCATCGATGACCTTGGAAGTGTCGTCCATAGACAATGTGGTTTGAGTTACGTAGCTCAGATTATCTGAGTTATTTACCTCGAGTTTCTTTGCATCTTCCACAGACTCTACTAAGTAGATCTGGCCGCCTGCCGATTTGTCGTATTGGCCCATCGTGCCCTCAACTTCTGGATGAAATTGATGACCAATCAACACGCATTCTCTGCCTTCCTGGCTAAACTTCGTCACTTCAAGATGCACCTTAGTCACTAGTGGACAGGTTGCATCGAATACTTTATACCCTTTGTTACGTGCCTCTTCTTTCACCGCGATCGATACGCCATGGGCACTAAAGATAACGATCGATGATCTTCCATGCTCATCTTTAACTGGAATATCTGCGAGCTCATCGACAAAAATTGCTCCGCGCTTGCGCAGAATATCCACAACAAATTTGTTGTGGACCACCTCGTGACGAACATAGATTGGTGCGCCGAAAATATCCAAGGCCCGATTCACAATATCTATCGCCCTGTCCACACCCGCACAGAAGCCTCTGGGATTAGCCAGGCGTATGGATGTCACAGTCGATGTGTCGTTTACAACTTGAATATTCACTGTGGCCTCGAGACAAGTAGTTTGAGGATGGTTATACTTTTATTTCTACGGCTTCTACGTCGGCGTCGATTACCGAATTGATTCGTGCCTTGAAAACTATTTCCTTGCCAGCCAGTGGATGATTAAAATCAACCACCACCATGAATTCAGTTAGCTCTGCGATGACACCGGGAAGATCAAATCCGCCAGCATCCTTAAATGAAACAACAGCACCTACCTCGGTAGGTATCAAGTCATCTTCCAGCAAATTCCGAAACTTGGCAATGGGAAATCGATGCCTGTTTGCGGGGTTAACCTCCCCAAAGGCTTTTTCTGCGGCTAATGCGGTCTCGATTTCGTCGCCCGATCTTAGACCAAGCAATTTCTGTTCAAAGCCGGGTAACATGCTGCCGTCACCCAAGCGAAAACTTGCGGCCGGCTGCTCGAAATTGCTATCGATTAACTCACCAGTAGTGAGC
>JAPKAI010000130.1 GCA_028825335.1 Gammaproteobacteria bacterium
CGCCGGTTCACAAGGTATTTGTGACCTAACTGCCTCAATTATTAAGGGAATTTCCGCAAAACCGATCTCTCCCCCCAAAAATGCCTCAACCGCTACTTCGTTTGCTGCATTAAGGACCGCCGGCGCCGTACCGCGCTCGCCTGCAGCCTCTATACCTAGACGCAAGCAGGGGAATCTGGAAAAATCTGGCTTGAAGAATTGCAGAGGCTCCTGAGCCGTCAGGTCTAGCTGCGCAGCTCCTGATGCAATTCGCTCCGGCCATGCCAATCCATAGGCGATAGGAACGCGCATATCGGGATTGGCCATCTGTGCTAACACCGAACCATCTTTATAGTGAACCATAGAATGTACAATGCTCTGCGGATGAATCAATACATCGACCTGAGACGACTCTAGATCGAAGAGATAACACGCCTCAATAAACTCTAAGCCCTTGTTCATCATTGTTGCAGAGTCCACAGAAATCTTCCTGCCCATAGACCATTTCGGATGTAGGCAAGCTTGGTCGGGTGTAACAGAATCGAGCTGCTCAATCGGCGTGCTCAGGAACGGGCCGCCGGAAGCAGTCAATACCACCTTCACAACACCCGTATTAAATTCTGTGTGTACGCTACTCTTCGTTTGCGGCAGACACTGAAAAATTGCATTGTGCTCGCTGTCGATCGGTAAAATCTCAGCGCCAGATTTTCTTGCCGCCTGCTTCAGTAAGTCTCCAGTCATCACTAGAGATTCCTTGTTGGCAAGTAGCAGGCGCTTACCATTTGAGGCTGCAGCGAGCGTCGATTCGAGACCTGCGGCGCCGACTATTGCGGCCATTACAATATCGACATTCGGATTACTCGCTACCTCGACCAAACCAGACTCGCCAACCAACAGCTTTGTATCGAGATTGCTCTCAACTAGTAGCGTGTTAAATTCTGCAGCGGCAGCTTCGCTCAGCACGGCAAATCTTGGCCTGTATTTCTCGCATTGTTCGAAGAGCAGCTTCGCGTTTCGGTGAGCTGTAAGTGCAAAAACTTTGTAGGAAGGATTCTCATCGATTACGGCCAGTGTGCTTGCGCCAACCGATCCAGTAGAACCGAGAATGCTGATCTGTAGATTGCCACTCGTCACGTTAGAGACTCACCTGAAATTCGCTATCGAAAACCAACATCATTGTAAGTGCAAACAGCGGCGTGGCTGCTACGAGACCATCCACCCTATCAAGCACACCGCCATGCCCAGGCAGCATCGTGCCGCTGTCCTTAATGCCGCAATTGCGCTTGAGCATGCTCTCTATGAGGTCACCCACTACGCTAAAGAATGCGACACCCATCGACAACGTTAGCAAAGCAATAATTTGTATTGAAGATAGCGCTTGGAGATTGTTGTGCATTAGCCAGACAAATAAGGCTGCTACCAGCAAACAGACAAACGTTCCGCCCCAGACACCTTCCCAAGACTTCTTTGGGCTCAATTTAGCAGCCAGTTTTCTCGACCCGAAATTTACTCCGACGACATAGGCACCCACATCTACAGCCGCTACCAAGATCACTAACGCCAGAACCAAATAGCCCGAAGGAAGAAGGTATTTCAAAACTACGATACCAACGAAAGCTGGCATTAAAACCAACACGCCCATAAGCGCTATTTTCGACTCATCGTTCCACTGATTTCTTTTCTCGGGATAACCCGAAAGAAAAAATAAAGATATCAGCCAAAAAAGCAGACCCAGCATCAGCACGAGACTCGCTAGAAAATCATCAATTTTTTGTACGTCTGGTGATATTCCTAAAAGAAAGAAACTACCAACCAACATTGCAGCAATACTAACGAGGTATGGAAGCTTTACTATTTTTTTATCCGGGCTGACGAGTCCGGCCCATTCCCAAGCGGCAACTAGGATCACGCCAGCAACGAAGATCGAGAAATAAAAAGACGACAATTGAGTAGTAGCAGCAATAAATGCCACCAAAAGTAATACAGCGGTAATAACTCGTTGCTTTAACACCTTAGTCACTCGTAGTTTCCTGTTCATCATGACTACCATATCGACGCTGGCGCTTTGCGAAATCATCGAGCGCTAGCTGAAACTGTGCGTCGCCGAAGTCTGGCCAATAACAGTCGGTAAAATAGAGCTCAGTATAGGCGAACTGCCACAGCAGAAAATTACTAATGCGGTGCTCTCCACCGGTGCGGATACAAAGGTCCGGATCTGGATAGTCGCTGGTACTGGTGTGCTGACGCACCAATTCAATATCGATAGCGTCCGCCGACAGCTCGCCAGAGGCAGCCTTGGCGACTATGCTTGTCATTGCGTTTGCGATATCCCAACGCCCACCGTAGTCTGCCGCGACAATCACCGTCATACCGGTATTATTGCGCGTTAACTCCTCCACCTCGCGCATGTTTTTCTGCAATTTCTGCGAGAAGCTGCTGCGATTTCCGATAAACAGTAGACGGACATTTTCTTTGTGTAGCTGATTGATTTCTTTACGCTTTAAGACAGTAAGAAAGAGCGCCATGAGGCCCTGAACTTCCTTTCGCGGGCGCAGCCAATTTTCACTACTGAAGGCAAACAACGTGAGGTATTTAATATCTCGACTCAGACAGGAATTGACAACCTCTCGCGCCGCATCGGCGCCGTTGCGGTGTCCAAATTTCGCAGGCAGATCATGAGATTTCGCCCATCGGTTATTTCCATCCATAACTATGGCGATGTGCTGAGGTAATTCCGGTTTACTAGCAGGTGTCATTTACAATTACCGCATCCTTAACAACCGGAAGAGTGTATTGAGTAAGCCGACGACGCAATCGCAGGTTCAGAAGGACAGCAAATCGGCTTCTTTAGCATGGAATGAAGACTCAATAGTCGCAATATGCTTGTCGGTAAGCTTCTGCACTTGATCTTCGGCTCTGCGCTGCTCATCTTCACTAATTTCTTTTTCTTTTTCTAGCTCTTTAAAGTCGGAGTTCGCGTCTCGCCGAATATTTCGAATCGCGATTCGCGCATTCTCTGCCTCGGCCTTGGCCTGCTTCGTATATTCTTTACGCGTCTCTTCAGTTAGAGGAGGCATAGGCACACGAATAGTATCTCCATTATTCGAAGGGTTCAGCCCTAAGTCTGATTTCATGATGGCTTTTTCAATCTCACCGATCATTGGCTTTTCCCACGGAGAAATGATCAGAGACCGACCCTCTTCTACCGTGACATTCGCCAGCTGGCTCAAAGGAGTGTCTGAGCCATAGTAGGAAACTTGCACGCTATCCAGGATATCGGGATGCGCCCTTCCCGTTCGAATTTTCTTAAAGGCAATATCTAACGAGGCTATGCTCTTCTGCATCCTCTCGTCTGCGTCGACTATAGTTTCATCGATCATTGTCTGGCTCCTCGTTCTTAAAACCTAGCTCCGCGCACTAAGCACAGAGTATTCATCAATCTTACTTAACCCAAACCCATCAACTAAGCGATGTGAGTACCATCGGGCTCGCCCATAACATTGTTCAACAATGCGCCGGGGGTGTTCATATTAAAGACCTTAATTGGCACCTGATGATCACGGCTTAGACAGATAGCCGTCAAGTCCATGACACCGAGTTTCTTTTCGATTATTTCATCGTAAGTAAGATTGTCGTACTTAACCGCATTCGAATCCAACTCTGGATCGGAGGAATAAACACCGTCCACCTTAGTGGCTTTCAAGATTAGGTCCGCATCGATCTCGATTCCACGCAGGCAAGCTGCCGTATCCGTAGTGAAGAATGGATTTCCAGTTCCTGCAGAGAATATAACGACATCACCCGCATCTAGGTGTCGAATAGCCGTACGCCGGTCGTAGTGTTCTACAACACCGCTCATGGGAATGGCCGACATGACACGAGTGGGAATGCTCGCTCGCTCAAGTGCGTCACGCATCGCAAGCGCATTCATCACAGTAGCTAGCATGCCCATGTGATCGCCGGTTACACGCTCCATGCCCGAGGCGTGCAGAGCAGCACCGCGGAATAGATTACCACCACCAATGACTAAGCCTATCTCCACTCCTAGTCCGACCAGCTGACCTATTTCTACGGCCATTCGATCGAGTACTTTAGGGTCTATGCCAAAATCGCCATCACCGGTGAGCGCCTCACCGCTTAGCTTCAACAAAATACGATTGTACTTGCGTTCCTTATTTGGCATTTTCAGTGGTATCCCTGTTATTGCGCTCCTAGGAGCCTTTAACTTGAGCCGCAACTTCATCGGCAAAGTCTATTTCTTCTTTTTCGATGCCCTCGCCCACTTCGAAGCGAACGAACTGAACTACGCTCGCATCGGCATCCTTAAGTAATTTACCGACAGTAACATCAGGGTCTTTAACAAACGGCTGTTCCAACAAGCTTACTTCAGCGACGAATTTTCGCAACCTGCCACTGATCATTTTCTCGATGATTTCTTCCGGCTTGCCGCTCTCGCGTGCTTGCGCAGAATATATCTCAGTCTCTTTCGCTATTTCTTCCTCAGGTACATCTTCTGCCCTGACTACCAATGGGTTTACAGCAGCTATATGCATAGCCACATCACGAGCGAGCGCTTCGTCACCACCGGTGACCGAGATTAGAACCGCGATCCTATTATTGCTGTGCACGTAACTTTCAACGATGCCCGCATTCTCATCAGTGAATTTCAAACGCTCTACACGGCGCACATTACAATTCTCGCCTATTTTCTGGACCAAGGCAGAACGCGCATCTTCCAAGCCCGCGCCTAGCAATGCAGCAACATCAGCCTCGCTGTTCGAGTAAGCAAGCTCCAACGCGTGTTGTGAAAAATCGAGGAAGTTATCGTCTCTAGCGGCGAAATCAGTTTCTGAATTAACCTCAATAACGACACCATAGTTGCCGTCCTCAGCAATCTTAGTCAACACCACGCCTTCGGCAGCAACACGACTCGCTTTCTTCGCAGCTTTGATGCCACTCGCCTTTCGCAAATCATCAATTGCCTTGTCCATGTCGCCTTCGGCTTCTGTCAATGCTCTCTTACAATCCATCATGCCTAAGCCGGTTCTTTCGCGTAACTCTTTAACCATGCCCGCTGTAATATTTGCCATCTCTTAATGCCTCTTTCTAATCATCTTGAAGAGCGCGCTCTTCTATTAAATCACCTGTAAAAAGGGGGCTATCCGCCCCCTTTATTCAACTCTATCCTCAGTACTGCCAAGCAGGAAATTCTGTTAACAGTAAAGCCTTCTATTAAGAGTCTTCCTCTGCAGCCTTTTTCTTGGCTGGAGCTTTCTTCTTAACAGCTGCCTTCTTC
>JAPKAI010000038.1 GCA_028825335.1 Gammaproteobacteria bacterium
TATTACTACCTCCGATACATCGATCTCTATTCAGGCACTGTTCTATTTGGGTACTATTACAGTTTGATGCTGTGTTATTTGTGCGGCAGTTTTCCTACATCGAATACGGCCATCGATTCTACATGCGTAGTATGAGGAAACATATCCATTACCCCGATCGCTCGCAATTTGTAGCCCGCGCTAATCAACTCGGCCGTATCTCTGGCTAGGGTTGCTGGGTTACAAGAGACATAGACAATAATCTTCGCTCCGAATTTTGCTATTTCCGGAATTATCTCGATGGCGCCAGATCTCGGAGGGTCTAAGATTATCTTACTGTACTGTGCAGTGGCCCAATCTTTTGATTCGATGGGCTTAAACAAATCAGCTGCATGAAACTCGACGTTCTCTAAGCCATTAAGGGATGCGTTCTCTGAACCACGAAGCACCATCTCTTGACTTCCTTCTACACCCACAACTTTCTTAGCACGACGCGCGCTAGCCAAGGTAAAGTTCCCCAGGCCACAAAACAGGTCCAGTACCGTGTCGTCTTCACTCAATTCGAGTAACGATAATGCCTGGCTAATGATCTTTCGATTGATGCCTGCATTAATTTGCGTGAAGTCCATGGGGTGAAAGTTTAGCTGTAAATCAAACTCTGGAAGAAAGTACTGCAAACGCTCTACTCCATCCGTCGGGAATATTTTGTGTACAGTGTCATTCCCGCCTGGTTGTAGGTAGAGCTGAATACCGTGCTCGGTTGCAAACTGAACTAGGCTTTGCGTATCCGGTTCGCAGAGCGGCTGCAGATGGCGAAAGACTAATGCGACTTGAAGGTTACAGTCGCCGGATGTGCTCCGAGCAGTATCTTCACTGCTTAACAACTCCTCACCAACAGCCACTTCTATCTGCGGGATATTTAGGGCACCCTGCAATTGTGTAATCAGGCTACGTAGAGGACGAATCAAGACAGCTACTTCTTCTACGAGCACCTTACAGTCATCCATATCGGCAATGAAGCTGCTGTATTTTTCTCTGAAGCCTACGAGCGCCCCACCCTTTTTAGTCACTACTCGAACCGCAAGCCTTGCCTTACGGCGGTAGAATTGAGTAGCGTCCTGCAATTTTGGCAGCAACTCAATTTTATCCGATGGCTGGCCGGTGGCATGTTGCATCTGCTCGAGTAGTACCGATTGCTTGAACTCAATCTGCGCATCGCTATCCATATGCTGCAACGAACAGCCGCCACATAGGCCCGCGAACTCGCAAGGGGGAATTACCCGGATCGAAGATGCATTAATCACCTCGATGGTTTTCAATTCATCGAATTTACCGCGGCGCCTTACATAGGTGGCAGACACCTGCTCACCCGCAAGCGCGCCATCGACAAAGGCAACTTTCCCATCAAGGTGCGCAATTCCACGCCCCTCATGACTCAGGGACTCTATCTCAAGGGTAACTGGCTCGGTTGGAAGCTTGCCGCGTCCATGTCTGCGTCTACTCATATTTAATTTAGTACTAACTCGGCAGTTGATGTGGCCCCGACGAAATCGACTGGTGCCACATGCATAGTTAAATGATTAGTTTAATGATTCCTCATGGGCACTATTGAAATACGCCAGTGGAAAGATAGCGATCACCACGGTCACAGATTATCGCTACTATAGTGGCGTTACTGACTTTCCTCGATAGCTGCAGCGCTGCATAGACGGAACCGCCAGACGAAACACCGCAAAAAATGCCTTCCTGCTTAGCTAGTTCTTTCATCGTGTGTTCCGCATCACTCTGCTCAACATCGACAACCTGATCGACGCGACTGCGATCGAAAATGGAAGGAAGATATTCGGCGGGCCAACGACGAATGCCGGGAATACGCGATCCATCTTTCGGCTGCAGGCCAATAATTTCTATCTCTGGATTCTGTTCCTTCAGATAGCGTGACACGCCCATAATTGTGCCCGTCGTTCCCATTGAGCTGACGAAGTGTGTTACCTCGCCTTTTGTATCGCGCCAAATTTCTGGGCCTGTGTGAACATAGTGCGCGTTGGGGTTGTCCTGATTAGCAAACTGATCCAGCACCTTGCCTTTGCCTGCCGAATGCATCCGTGCCGCTAAATCACGAGCACCTTCCATGCCCTCTTTCTCGCTTACGCTGATGAGCTCAGCTCCGTAGGCTGTCATCGATGCTTTACGCTCATCACTACTATTCTCGGGCATGATTAGGATCACATGATATCCCATCACGGCGGCAACCATAGCCAGCGCAATACCAGTGTTGCCGCTGGTGGCCTCTATGAGCACATCGCCAGGCTTGATCTCGCCACGAAGTTCCGCCTGCTGGATCATGCTGAGTGCCGGTCTATCCTTTACCGAACCGGCTGGATTGTTACCTTCCAGTTTTGCCAAGATTATATTACTGGTATCACCAGGTAGACGCTGAAGCTGAACCAATGGCGTGTTGCCAATTTGTGTTTGAATGCTTTGATAGGACATGATTGATTGGCCAGCGGCGAGTTTAAGAAGGAATCGCAAAGCGCAAAATTCTACACGGAAAGCGCATCGGACGAAAGCTGGCGCCTAATCGCAAACTTCCTGGTAAACCCGCATCAAATGAGGCAAGACCTAGCCTACTTCGCAAATAGGCTTCGGCTGTGAAGAGGCTTGCCACCCAGATGCGCCGCCAGTGCCGTTCTCAACAGCCGCTTGGCGGCTTTGGCTACTTCAGTATCTGTCAAGTCATGCTCGCGTAGAGAAACTATATGCGATCCTAGATAGACCATGCTGCTATTGTGCTGGCTTTCATCAACGAGAAATTGAAAGCCAATGTCCGGCGTAAATCGATAACTTCGATCCGCTTCTATGGGCTCGTGAGTGTGACAATCCGAATCCAAATTGATGCCATAGCCTAACTCACTCAACAGGCACAGCTCAAACTGACGCAGCAAGAGCTGAATGGCCGAATCTCCTTGTAGTGCTGCTATCGTATCCTGATAGGCGAGATAGAGCTGTTTGTGATCAACGTGATTCATTAACAATCGCGTCAACAGCTCATTGATATACATACCGCTGAACAAGCGTTGTCCTTCTAGCCTCAGCGCACTCAGACTGCTCTCTAGACCGGTTAGGGTTTTCAGCTCTCCACGACCGGAGAGCGAAACTAGTAGCGGCTGAAAAAGCTGGAGAAGTGAACGGTATTTTGACTTTGCGCTGCGTGCGCCCTTGGCAACAGCGCGCACGCGCCCGTAGTCCATGGTGAAGAAGTCGACTAGTAGGCTGGTGTTCTGAAAAGGCTGGCTATGCAATACGTAAGCCGGCTGTAGTGCTACTCTCGTATCCATGATCGTCTCGGCGAGTCTCTTTATTCCATACTAGGAAAGTCATCCATAACTTTCCTAGTATGGCGTGCGCCAAAAGCTGGCGTAAAGTGTCATTTGACTTGTTTTAGCGCATTCGCAACGCCCTTTAGGGCAATGGTTGCAAATCCCTGTGCAACTTAGTCGACCAACTATCTATCTACGTAACCAAGGCTTTGCAACGCTCTTTCGTCGTCAGCCCAGCCGGATTTTACTTTTACCCAAAGATTCAGCATAACCTTGCTATCAAATGCCGTCTCCATATCCTCACGGGCAGAGCTTCCAATCTGTTTTAGCCGATCGCCATCCTTGCCAATCACAATTCGTTTCTGTCCTTTATTGTCCACCAAGATTAAGCCGTGAATATGTAGTACTGATTTAGCAGTCTCAAATTTTTCGATCTCCACGGTAACTTCATAAGGCAATTCGTCGCCCAGTTGCCGCGTCGCCTTTTCGCGAATCAATTCGGCTGCGAGAAACCTAGAACTTCTATCAGTTACCTGATCTTCGGGGAAGAGAAACGGCGCCTCGGGTAGTAGTGCTTTCACCAGAGTATCGATGGTGTCTAAGTTGTGGCCACCAAGGGCGGAGACGGGAACTATTTCGGCAAACTCCCGCTTCTCTTTTAACTTCGCGATATGCGGTAACAACTCTGTCTTGTCCTGCACTAGGTCAATCTTATTGATGATCAATAATATTGGCACGTTCGCATAGGTCAGCGCATCTAATACATATTGATCCGCTTCATTCCAGATGAAGCGCTCGACAACGAATAACACCACATCAACATCTTTAATCACGTTAAACACGGTGTCATTCATAACCTTATTCAGCGCCTTGCTGTATTTAGCATTCAGCCCTGGTGTATCAACGAAAAGACACTGATGATGTTCATCACTGTTTATTCCCATGATTCTATGACGCGTAGTCTGCGGCTTGCGCGATGTGATACTGATTTTTTGATGCAGCAAGTGATTCAGCAGCGTCGATTTACCCACATTAGGACGACCCACTATAGCGATGTAGCCGCAGCGGCTGGGTAGTGTGACTTGTTCGGTAGGTTTTTTCATGCCTTGTTTGTTGTCGCCTCTATCGTATCCAAAATTTTCATTGCAGCCTGCTGCTCCGCCTCACGCTTGCTGGTACCGGACCCCGCAGACTCTGTGCCAAATGATTCCAACCTACAGCTAACATGAAATACTTGCTCGTGCGCAGGGCCGGTAATTTCTACTACTTCGTACTTGGGTAAATTCTTTCCCTGAGCCTGCAGAAATTCCTGCAGACGAGTCTTTGCATCTTTACGCTCAGTCGTGGCTGTATCGATCGCTAGTTTACTCTCGCTGATCTTTTTTACGAATGTTGTGCAGGCGCCTATCCCCCCATCTAGGTAGATTGCCGCTATTAGAGCTTCGACTGTATCAGCAAGAATAGAGTCCCTATCGCTACCTCCGCTATTTGTCTCGCCAGTTCCTAGTTGAAGATACTCGCCAATTCCGAGACTTCTTGCAGCTGCGGCCAGCGCGCTCTTATTGACTAGGGCTGAACGCATTCTACTGAGTTCGCCTTCAGTTGCCTGCGGATTTAACGTGAACAGCGTTTCTGCAACGATGAATCCCAGAAGAGCGTCTCCTAAGAATTCAAGTCGCTCGTTGTGCTCTGCATTCGCACTGCGGTGGGTTAGCGCTAGCTGCGCCAGATCCGGATTGGAGAATTGGTAGGCTAAGGACTTCTGAAGATTTTCTAGTTTATTGACCATCTATTGCAAAACAGTATCGAATTTCGCTACAACATCGAGATTCACTGCCAGTTCAACACCGCGCTCATAGGCAATAGTTATGATGGCTTGGTCACTTTCCTTGAGCATAGTAATAGAAGACAGATCGAAATCAGTTACATTATCGATGCGCAAAGTATTAGAGACGCGTTGGCGAATTTCAGTAGTGGTCATATTTGCTGCCTCACCGTTTTCGATTAGCTCTTCGCAGACGCCGCTGATCAGATTGTGATCGACATACAGAGGAACTACTTTTAATCCAAACGTCATAAATGACACCATTAAAATGAACACCATGAGCAGACCAAACTTCGAAACGCCACCTGTTCTTTCAAGCTTTTTAGTCCTACTTGTTTCATGACCTTACCCGTAGGAAAGTTGCACTGATTAATATTGAAAATTTATTGGTGTGCTAGCAGATCACCAGACTGCCAAGCCTAAGGCAGTTGAATCGGTTAAATCCACTACAACTGTCAAAAAAATTTTACTTAATTCGTTGATTTCTAGCAAAAGTTGGCAGATTTAGCCCCGGTTCCTTGTGCATCCAAACGGCTATCGCCCTTCCGACTATGTCTTTCTCTTGCACTGTGCCCCACTCTCGGCTATCGCTGCTATTGTCTCGATTGTCACCCATCATGAAGTAATGCCCATTCGGGATTACCCAAGTCGTGCGCGAACGCTGCCTCGTGACCCCTGTTATGTGCTGAGTAGCGTGCTCGACACCATTGATTATCTCTGTATGCAAAGTGCCGGCTAAGTCGCCCAGATTCGTATCTATAACTATGTCTTCGACAAATTTTTCGCCGATCAGCTCACCATTAACGAACAAACGCTTATCTTCATACCGTATTGTATCGCCCGGCATGCCGATTACACGCTTAATATAATAGCTATCCACATGGGGAGGAATGAAAACCATGACATCACCACGCTCAGGATCAGCAACATCGACAATTTTAGTCCCGATCACCGGAAGTCGAACGCCATAGGCATATTTATTAACCAGAATGAAATCACCAACCTCCAAGGTTGGAATCATCGATCCTGTTGGTATCTGAAAAGGCTCTACTAAGAACGAACGGAGAATCAAGACAATCAGCAGCACGGGGAAAAAGGACTTCGCGTACTCTATGATCATTGGCTCTTGGGATAAAACGGCAATTTGTTGTGCTACTTTTTCATCCGTCATTCCCTTCGCCTGAGTCGCCTCATAATCCGCGATTGCCTGCAGGCGATACTTCTTGATCCATAGGCTATCGAGCAGCCACAGTGCTCCGCAGGCGCCGACGAGACAAACCAATACTAGCGAGAAGTCTATATCCATTTCGTTCTATCTATCATCTATTTATGCTGAATGCATTGCATTAGCTTTAATTAACCAAAAATTTAACTATCAACTTTTAACACCGCCAAAAACGCTTCCTGCGGCACTTCCACGTTGCCTACTTGCTTCATTCTTTTCTTGCCCGCCTTCTGCTTTTCTAGAAGCTTCTTCTTGCGGGAAATATCGCCACCATAGCACTTCGCAGTGACATTTTTGCGCAGCGCCTTTACCGTCTGACGGGAAACAATCTGCCCGCCTATCGCGGCTTGAATAGCCACATCGTACATCTGACGCGGAATTAATTCCTTCATCTTCTCTACCAGCGCACGAGCCTTCGACTGTGCGTGCTCGCGGTACACAATAATCGCTAGCGCATCTACTCTATCGCCGTTAATTAGGATATCTAAACGCACCAGATCGGATTCCTGAAAGCGCTCGAATTGATAATCTAGCGAAGCGTAGCCGCGGCTCGTTGACTTTAGCTTATCGAAGAAATCCAATACAACTTCGTTCATCGGCAATTCATAGGTCAGCGAAACCTGCTTGCCGATAAACTGCATGTCTTTTTGTACGCCCCGCCTCTGTACGCAGAGGGTTATCACATTGCCCAGATGTTCCTGTGGAACGAGGATGTTTGCCTTCACGATGGGCTCACGCATCTGTGCAATAGACATTACTGGAGGCAGGCGCGAAGGACTATCGACCTTGAGCTCCTCACCATTTTCTAACAACACTTCGTAGACTACGGTGGGCGCCGTGGTGATGAGCGAAAGATCATACTCGCGCTCTAGTCGTTCCTGAATAATTTCCATGTGCAGCATGCCTAGAAACCCGCAGCGAAAGCCGAAGCCTAATGCGTCAGAGTTTTCGGGCTCATAGTGCAGAGACGCGTCGTTCAATGTCAGCTTGGATAGCGCATCGCGAAAATTTTCAAAATCGTCGGAGGATACTGGGAAGAGCCCGGCATAGACTTGCGGCTGTATTTTTCGAAACCCCTCCAGCGCATCAACATCAGGAGTTTTTGCTAGAGTAATGGTGTCGCCGACCGGCGCCCCTAAGATTTCCTTAATGCCGGCAACGATAAACCCAACTTCTCCTGCCGCCAAAGAGCCCGTCTCTGTTCGCTTCGGCGTAAACACACCCACGCTGTCTACCACATGGGATTTCCCCAAGGTCTTCGCAATGATTTTATCACCCTTATTTAAAGTGCCCGCCATGACGCGCACTAAGGACACTACACCTAAATAATTATCGAACCAAGAGTCGATGATTAGTGCTTGCAAATCGGCATCCCTGTCTCCCACCGGTGGCGGAATCTTAGTAATGATCTGTTCGAGAATCTCGATGATGCCAAGACCGGACTTCGCACTCGCGCAGACCGCCTCTTGAGCATCGATACCGATTATCTCTTCTATCTCTACACGCACACGGTCGGGTTCTGCCTGGGGCAGATCCATCTTATTCAATACAGGAATAACTTCGAGGCCCTGCTCTATCGCTGTGTAGCAAGTCGCAACGGACTGGGCTTCTACACCCTGTCCTGCATCCACTACCAGTAATGCGCCCTCGCAGGCGGCAAGTGAGCGTGACACTTCGTAGGTAAAATCAACGTGCCCAGGCGTGTCGATAAAGTTGAGCTGATAGCGTTTACCGTCCAGCGCATCATAATGCAGAGTCACGCTCTGCGCCTTGATGGTAATGCCGCGCTCGCGCTCAATATCTAAGGTATCGAGAATCTGTACATCCATTTCGCGATCGCTCAGCCCACCGCAGGTCTGAATGAAGCGATCGGCAAGCGTAGATTTACCGTGGTCGATATGGGCGATAATCGAAAAGTTTCGAATGTGGCTTAGGTCAGTCACGAAGCAAATAGGTCACAGTAGGAGGAATTAGACAGGATGAAATTAAGCGGGCAAGTCTACAGCAAATGAAACCGAGTGTCAGGAGAATTAGCGAGTTAAGCCGCGCAGAATAAGGCCTGCAAGCTGAGAGCTGGCGGGCCTTAGCAGCCCATCAGTCACTAAGGATCGAGTTCCAGCGCCATCGTCGTACCCTGACCCTCGCGTACTATGCGTATAGGAACGAATCCTGAGTCGGGCAAATTGCTCGCCACACTCGCAAATTTATCCGCCGAATCGATCTCCTGCCTATTGAGTGAAACGATGACATCTCCAGCAAGCAAGCCTGCCTCGCGGCCGGGCCCTTCATTCAATTCTGCAATTTGCACACCGCTGCGCCCGGTGACTCTGCGCAACTCATCGCTCAGCTCGCTGACACGAAAACCGAGTGGATTACCGCGCTCACGGACGACTTCCGGCTCGGCAACAGCAACGCTGTTAGTCGGCGAACTACCCAAAATTACGGTGAGACCTTGCAGCTCGCCTTCGCGATAGACAAGCATTTTGGCCGCGGTGCCTGGACGGTATTGGCCCACGTAAAACGGCAGATCGCTAAAATAATCGATGTTGTGCCCGTTGAATTCGAGAATAATATCCTCAATGAGTACACCACCCGCCTCTGCAGGGCTATCGATCTGCACATCATCGACGAAGGCGCCGCGCGGTCGTTCCATATTAAAGATTTCGGCAAGCGCATAGTCCACCTCACGCATGCGTACACCCAACAGCCCACGTTCCACCGCACCGGTATCACGCAATTGCTCCATGACATTCACCGCTACATTGCTGGGAATAGAAAAAGAAATGCCGTTCGAGCCGCCGGTACTGCTTAAAATCTGTGAGTTAATACCAATTACATCGCCCTCTAAATTGAAGAGAGGACCGCCTGAATTGCCCTGATTGATTGCGACATCGGTCTGGATGAAGGACATGTAGTTGTAGGTAGATCGTCCACGCATTGAGCCTCCAGGCATTGAGCGTCCTTTCGCGCTCACGATGCCAGCGGCTGCAGAAAATTCTAAGCCGAATGGAGAACCGATGGCTAACACCCAATCGCCCACACGCAGACTGTCAGAGTTGCCGAACTCAACATAGGGCAAATCTGTTACGTCTATCTTCAATAGAGCAAGATCAGAGGGCTCATCGAGTCCGATGACCTTCGCGTCATAGACTCTTCTATCATTGAGAGTGATCTGGATTTCATCCGCGTCAGCGACAACATGATTGTTTGTCATGACGTAGCCGTCGGAGGAAATTACAAAACCCGAACCAACGGCCCCGCGTTGACGTTGCTCTGGCAACCCTTCGATGTTGAGGTCTGGCTCCTGCTCTGGGTTTAGTCGTCGCAGCAATTCTTCGATTTCGCCGTCGCCAATAGCACTGCGGCCGGAAACGTTTCTGGTAGTGGAAATTTCAACAATTGACGGTGCATTTTTTTCAACCAAATCGGCAAAGTTTGGCAGCGCCGCTTGAGCATAGCTGTTATTGCTCGCCGCAAGGAATAAGACAATGACAAGGCCGATCGATGACAACTTGAGGCTTGCTGCACTAAGAGTTCGCATAAAAGATTTCCGCGTCTATGAAATACTGAACAGGCTGACTCGGCGAGGCGAACTCGGCCGAGGGCGAACCTGAATCGAGGCGCTACTTTAGCACAACGCGAAGGGATGCATGCAAGCACGCAAGCCTTAAGCACTAGGCTTGACGGGGTTTATAGGTGTAGTTTTAGGAATTTAGAAAGATAGTCTTAAGGTTTTTCCTGCAACTCGTTGACTAGACGGTACAGTGGCGAATCCTGAATATGCTCGATGCGCACCGGTTCCTCATCGTCGAGAGTCAGACTCTCAATGTACTGGCGCACGATACCGCCATCGACTACGACCGGCACTTCGACGCCAGCTTCGGCCAACAGCGTTGTTGCTGCAAGCGGCAGGGCAGCTGGCGATTCGATATTTTCATCAGATTGATCGGCGATAGCTGGAATGGCAGAAGTACCAGAACTGCTATCCAGAATAAGCTGCACAGAAACTAGGAATACCGCGGCTACGGAGGCGGCGATTGCCATCTTGCTAAAACCTTCTTTCCAGGAAGATTGAACCGGCGCCGCCGTTACCGATAATGGAGCCTCTTGCTCAATTTGTTCAGCGATTCGTTGGCTAAGGCTCACATTTACGGGTTTCGCAGACTCATGCAGAGCAGACTGGACCAGAGAGTAACGCTCCCAGGTCTCCAATAGAGTTGGGTCCTGCTCACAGGATTTTAGAAAGCGACGCAATTCCAAATCATCTGCCTCGTTATCGAGTAATGCAGATATTGTCTCGCTACTATTCTCTGAGTCGATCTGGCTCATTGAGCACTCCTGTGATTCTTAGATCTTACTTAATAAAATTTTAATTCAAATAGTTTGTCAGATTATTAACGATACCTGTCTGGCTCTCTATTCGAGTAAATCCTTAATCTTCTTATCTATCGCTTCTCTCGCTCTGAAGATTCGCGATCGAACTGTACCCACTGGACAATCCATGACTACGGTAATGTCTTCGTAGCTCAGTCCTGAAAACTCGCGAAGCGTAAACGCGGTGCGCAAATCTTCCGGTAAATCTTCTATCGCCTGCTCTATCACCAATTTTAGATTGGCGGTGGCCAGCTTACTCTCAGGGTTCTCAATCTCTCGTAGTACTCTGCCTGCTTCGCTCTGCTCCGCGTCCGCTACTTCTAAGTCGCTAGCAGGTGGCCTTCGATTCCTTGCGACCAGATAGTTCTTCGCTGTATTGACCGCTATACGGTACAACCAGGTGTAGAAAGCACTATCGCCACGAAATAGAGGCAAGGCTCTATACGCTTTAATAAAGGCTTCTTGGCAAACATCTTCAGCCTCATGTGAATCGTGGATGAAACGCCCTACTAGAGCCAATACTCTGTGCTGATAACGCAAAACCAATAGGTTAAATGCGTTTTTGTTGCCGCTTAAAACCCGGTCAACTAATTGTTGATCCGTATCCTCTGACATCTGTTCCAACTCCGTTATTGCTGGGGTCCTAATACATAACTACAGGGAACAAATGCTTTCATTCACAATGATAGACAACGTGTTCCTGCAAAAGTTCTCGAAAACGGGCAAATTATGACAGTTTTATGGACCCAATATGAACTCTAACCATTATTGGGCTAGAGATATTCAGTGTAACTGTGCAAGAATCCTCGCTCGCTGCTGGTAAACACATCACCTTGCCGGTAATAACCTTAGCAGGCTTAGCCTCTTCTCAACCCTATAAAATAAACAAAAACCAATTAATTCAATTAGTTGGAATACTTTTATGAACTCCTCTGCAACTCAGAATCAACTACAGTTCGATATTTTAATCATTGGCAGCGGTGCTGCCGGCCTCACTCTTGCCCTGAAAACGGCAGATTTTGCCCGTGTTGCGGTACTTAGCAAGGGCGATCTCAATCAGGGGGCCACATTCTATGCCCAAGGCGGCATTGCCGCGGTATTAGATGAAACCGACAGTATTGAGTCCCATGTTGCCGATACGCTTTCGGCCGGTGTTGGCCTATGTCATGAAGACATAGTTCAGCATATCGTCGCCGAGAGCGCTGAAGCGGTAAAGTGGCTAGTCGAGCAAGGCGTCACCTTCACCAAGAAGGAGAGCTTCGAGCGTGGCGAGAACAAATCGATGTCGGCAGAGCTAAGCTCGCTGCATCTGACGCAAGAAGGCGGGCACAGCAACCGTCGCATTATCCATGCCACCGATGCAACCGGTAAGGCCGTGTTCGAAACCCTACACAGGCGCGCTCAGGCTCATCCAAACATCGAGCTGCTAGCTGACTGCACGGCTGTAGATTTAGTGACACAGAAGCGTGAAGACGGCTCTGGGAACGTCTGCGTGGGCGCCTACGTACTAAATCTCGAATCTGGCAGCGTAGACCTAATCAAGAGCAAGTTTGTCACTCTAGCAACCGGTGGAGCCAGCAAGGCTTACCTATACACCACGAATCCTGATGGAGCCAGTGGCGACGGCATCGCTATGGCCTGGCGCGCTGGCTGCCGCGCAGCCAATATGGAATTCAACCAATTCCACCCAACCTGCTTATTTCATCCTCACGCTAAGTCATTCCTCATTACCGAGGCACTGCGCGGCGAGGGAGCCACTTTAGAGTTACCCGATGGCAGCCGGTTCATGCCCAGTTTCGATAGCCGTGAAGAGCTAGCGCCGAGAGATATTGTTGCCCGCGCCATCGATCATGAGATGAAGCGACTAGGCTGCGACTGTGTCTATCTGAACATCACTCACATACCGGCTGAGTTCTTAACCGAGAACTTCCCCACCATTTATTCTCGCTGCCTCGAATTTGGCATCGATATAACTACTGATCGAATCCCTGTCGTGCCTGCCGCTCATTATACCTGCGGAGGCATCATGGTGAGCAAGAACGGCGAAACCGACATCGATCATCTGTACGCTATCGGCGAGACCAGCTTTACCGGGCTGCATGGCGCTAATCGCATGGCCAGTAATTCCCTGCTCGAATGTTTTATAGTGGCGTTCGGAGCCGCAAAAGACATTCAGAGTAAAATCGCGTCCACAGCCTACGGCACAAATATCGATGCCTGGGACGAAAGCCGAGTTAGCAAATCAGATGATGAGGTGCTCGTATCTCACAACTGGGATGAGCTACGTCGCTGCATGTGGGATTTTGTTGGCATTGTGAGAAACGATGAGCGCCTGCAGCGAGCGGAGCGGCGCATTAATATCTTGCGAGATGAGGTCCAGGACTACTACATCAAGCACCGTGTCACGAAGGATATGTTGGAATTGCGGAACCTCGTACTTGTATCCGAGCTAATCATTGCCTGCGCCATTCAGCGCAAAGAAAGTCGTGGCCTGCATTTCACGCTAGACTATCCTGAACTGACGGCAAACCCGAGCGACACGATTCTTAACCCATACACTTTCGACTAAGCAACTACTTAATTACCTACAGCCCAGTAGGCAGATCGAAACGAAGATAGCCTCGCAAGCGCCTACCCTCAATGCGCTCTAGGCTGTCGGGCCACAACACCAGATAAACGACTCTGGCTGCCCCCTTCTCAGCCTCGGGGCGAAAAATTAGCACCAGTAGAAACTCACTAAAATAGATCACTCTAGACAGCTGTATCTCCCATAACTTACCGAGATGGCTCAAGCTAGCGGATTGCTCACCAATAATAAGCTCGGTTTTGCTCGTTGCCAGATGCCCTGCCTGCGCACTATGAATGTTCGAAGTTGAGCTCGAAGATAGACGAAGTAACTCAAAAGCACCGCGATGACTATTGCGATTCCTAGCGATAACAACGCATCGGTAGGCAGCGTAGATATTGTCGCCGTAAGGTGACAAGCACTCACAAAAAAGAGCTCCCAGCTAGACCAGCGCAGAATATATTTCACCATATGTACTTAATCAACGATCTCTGTGGGGGCTAAAACCTGCTCACAGATCCTTTTCAATGACCTTGCTTAAGCCTAGTTCGAGTCGCTGTTGTGCGCCAATATTTGCCGAATAATAGGGACGAAGCGCGGATCGTTAGGCGGACTGCGCTGCATTAGCCAAGTAAACAGGTCCTGATCTTCCTCTTCGAGCAGTTCGCTGTATAACATTTGATCTGGGTGAGATAGCAACTCGAAGACTTGTCTCGCAAATGGCACAAGTAGTAGGTCTAACTCAAGCATGCCGCGACGACTATGCCAAAATATTTCATGCTTATTGAATTCCTGCATTTAGTCGCCATCTAATTAACTAAGCCGCCGAGTCATTCGGCGATGATGAATTATGCGGAAATTCGCGCACACTTGCGACAGCCGCTTTATGAAGTACTGCAACCGAGTGTCATCCTTACTATGAAAAACAGTATTTATGTCCTTCAGAACTACGAATTCATCCGTATCAGCGGCGTAGACAGAATTAGCTTCTTGCAGGGCCAACTCAGCTGCAACACCGAACTACTCTGCGCTGGACGCAGCCTAACCGGCGCACTGTGCAACCTCAAAGGCCGTGTCATAGCAGATTTTCGACTCGTTGAGCACAATGAGGACATTATCATGCAGTGCGCCGCAGGCATGGCGGACAAAATACACGCAACTCTGAGCAAATACGCTGTTTTTTCAAAGGTCGAACTCTCTCAATTGCAAAGCAAAGACAATTCCGCGCCCGTCGCTCTTGGCATTGTAGGCAAAGGGATGGATGAAGCACTCTCCATCCTCGGCCTGGAGCTGCCTGAAAATACCGATGGCGTGAGTTCGTTGGCGACCAGCACAGTTGTTAGAGTTTCCGGTCTTAGTGAGCGCATCGAAATATGGATGCACACTGAAGCCGCAGCAGAACAATTGTTAGCTACACTAAATGAGGAAAAAAGCGATGACCTCGAGCCTTGGCTTAGAGCAGACATTGAAGCGGGAATCGTACATGTGACGCCGAAACTGAGCGAAGAGTTCACACCTGCATTACTTAACTATGACCTATCAGGGTTAATAGACTTCAAAAAAGGCTGTTACACCGGCCAAGAGATCGTTGCTCGCATGTTCTATCGGGGAACCGCGAAGCGTCGTCTACAGCTGGCCAGCTCTAGCCATTCAATAAGTGAGTCTAGCAAGGTTATAGCGAAAGCCGGTGAAGGTTCAGGGGAGGATATCTTGGCTTTTAGCAACTCAGGAGCCACTGATCCTGTGTTACTAGTAGTCTTACCCGTACAAGTCGCTGATTCAGGAGAGCGTATGACGCTCTCTGATAATGCTGAGTCGGACGTCTGTATTCGGGAACTGCCTTATATGACGAGTTGAGAAGGGTAAACACCTCGCTAGAGGACATTCTCTCTCTGGCTGCTGATGGACTCTCACAGCGGTCAATTCCGACGAAAGTTATATTTTCCATCATTTGAATCAGGCCAATACGGCGCTCAATTTCCTCTTCAGGAATCTCTTCATTCGCCAATATTTTCTTATTTAGCAAAATTGCGTCGCCTACACCTATCAAATACAGAAGCGCTCCAAGATCATCGTTCACAGTGCGGACGTAAATGGAGCTCACCCCGCAGGCAGACATCTTGTCCAAACACTGCCCTCTGATGTTTATTCCAATAGCGAATTCGATAGGAATTAATCCATCGCGTAATGCGTCGCTAGATCCTCTGGCTATTTCTTTTATGGTAGTCCTTCATATTCACCACGTTGCTCATGGCACTTTCCTTATGAAGTGTTGCATCGAATGCTAAAGAAACTTTACTAGGTACCGCAGAAGAGTTGTATGTGTTGTTAGCCAACTCAAAGATCCTCTTCAGACATACGACAGTTGAGCGTAATAACTGTAGCAGAAATCCATCGGAGTCGTGATTCATAATGCCATCAAGGTGAAGTGTCTCTAACCAGCTCGGTATAGCGACCAGGAAATAGCTCTTCTACGTTCGTGCGCCGCTCCAGCACCAAGTCATGGAAACAGATCAATACACCATCGCTGATAATCTGCACGCCTGTCTCCATGTAATCAATGCGCATCTGAATTACCGCTTCGAAGGCAGATAGTGAACTGAATGGCCGATGTTGGCTGGCACCGCCGTGTGCGATGGATACACTTCATAGAGATCGTCGAATTGAGCTAGGCAGGCTGGGGCTAGCAATAGAAGCGCAACTAAGACAATAACTTAAGAATTAAGATGGAGTTGTAGCAAGTCAGTGACTCCTAAGTATGTAAAGACAGAATCGAACTGAATGAATTCAAGTATTAGGATCGTGATGGAAAGCTTTAATTAGTAATGGAAAAAAGTGCAGAAACTTCATTTTATCAGAATCGTTTCTGATCTAATGGCTGAATATAGCCGTATGTAATGCCATGCCAATAAGCGAGATATATTTCCCACATTCAACGGCGCTTTCGTGCGGTATAACTCTATTCGCCCTATTATGCTCACCTCTCAGCGCCTCGGAGTCTGACGAATTGGACACCCTATTTCTTACTAGTTTTAATGCCGACAGTCCTGACTTTGGCTGGTACGTGCAAAATGATAACGTCATGGGAGGAAGAAGCGAGGGCGGATTTGATATTTCTTCGGGGCAGCTAATTTTTTCTGGCAATACCAACACGAACGGCGGCGGTTTCAGCTCCATCCGTACACAACCTTTAAAACTAGACTTGTTCGCTTATACTGGAATAAGAGTAAAGATTAAGGCTGACGGACGTCGTTACACCTGGGCAATGCAAACAGATGCTCGATGGCGTGGTCGGCGAGTTAGTTATTGGGCTGATTTCGACACTTTGGCTGACGCAACGAACGTAATCGATATTCCATTCACGAATTTTTTTCCTCAGTTTCGAGGATTCAGGCTCGATGGTCCCGAACTCGATACCAGTCAGATTACTGAATTTGCTTTGTATCAGTACGACAAAACCGATGGCCCTTTTGAGCTTCGTTTGATAAGTATCGAAGCGTATCTGGAAAGCAAACAGCCATGAACCTATGCAACTGAAAAGCCTTTGACAACAGGAGCGAGACACCTTTGTTCAGTGTGTTTCGACAAACAGTTCATTAGCATCCTTAAAGGAATACGCTATCCTATCTCCAACGAATAGAAAGTTTTATCAGTTAGAAATATTGGCCATTGAAGAAAAGAAGATAAAAACCAATACTGGATATGATAAATAAAGAATTTTCATTCTCGTTACATCAAATCTAACGACGAGGGCATTCAGTGTCACACCAGAAGCTATCGTAAAGACTCCGAGAATCATCAGTTGTGGATAACCACGAGAGCAATCGAGCAGATCGTTGTAACCCTCTGTTAGCTGGACAATGCCCATGGAAGCTAATAGAACTGCAAACCCTGCCCCCCGTAGTCCAAGCACCTATTCGTTCCCCAAAATAAGCGCCTATATAAATAATATTCAGACTAGATTTTGGAAGTGGGAAAAAGTAGGTGATTAAATACCCATTAAAAAATACGACGAATGGTCCTAAAAAATTCAAATATCCTATTTCTAATATTAGAGGCTTGGTTAAAAACTGAGAAGAAACCAAACAGCTGCATATTTAGTAAATTGAATGCCAGCAGTAATTCAAACCAATAGAGCCGTAAACCATTTTTTTGAGTGATAGCGTATGTGACTTTATCGAGCAAGAGCACGATTGAATGCCCAAGGACTGCGGCTAATAATATAGAAGAGTATTCAAAAACATACATTAGAGGACTCTAAATCGATGCTTGCTCTATAGCTGGCGAAATCTTGCATGGTTTTTTCTTATTGTCTGGTTAGCGAGTCTTTTGCCCAGAATAGTGTGTATAGGGGTGAGATGGAACCGCCCTCGTGCAGGGGTGTAGGTGGTGTGGGTGACGATTAGATCACGACCTCAAGGCAGAAGATCTAAATAGTATTGATAATCATTCTCATTTAAGTTAATATGACTTCACTATGAATTTAAAACATTATGTAAAGTCAAGCGTAGACGTAAAGCTTAATTCGTCAGACCTCAAATGCCGGCAAAAAGATGCATCATTTGTCCAACTTGAAATACAAGTCGGGGCGCTGAGAAGGCTCATTAGTCGCCATAGTCTGGTGATTAAGGAAGTTCATTGCTTAAATGATCAATCGAAGAGTATTATTCGACAAGCTCTCCTCGATAGCTTAGCGGATGCTATCGGTTAGAAAGCCATTACATACTATTCTTGATCCTTTATGCACCACTGCCTCGCCAATAGATTGAATACGAAATAATACTTGCGCGCATAGTAGGAGCAGGAGTTAGACTGTGTCCTAATCCAATCGATAAGAGGTATCTTTCGCAGTGAAACAATTCGCTAAAAACTTCGCGTCAGCGTCCTTTCTCATAGCAGGACTTATGCTGTCGATTTACGTTCAGGCGGCGGCAATGGAATCAGAGCTATCCAAAGTGACATTATTCATCGAAGGTATGATGAAGAGCCGCGGCGGCGTCACTTGACTGAGCTGACCCGAGAGTGTTGTAGCAGCTCTGTCAGAGTTGCCTGGAATAGAGTCAGAAGAGTATGTTGAGACGATACTCGATAGGGATGCTTTCACAATTGAGTATGATTCGAGCGTCACTACGCTAGATGATATGTATGAAGCAATACAAAGCTTAGGTTACACACCGCGTTTAACTCTCGGCGACATTTCTCAGACTGAACAACTTGCCCCTGAAGGCGAAGTGCCAGAACCAATAGCCAGTGCCTTAATGACAGCTCTTGCCGAAGACAAATTGGTTTTCGTCTATTTCTCCGCAGAATGGTGTATTGCTTGTAAGATATTAGAGCAACAAACCCTCAATAGTACAGATGTGCAATCCGCACTTCAGAATTTCATTTTTACCAAAGTTGATACTGACCTGTTCCTTCGAAGTGCAGTTTTCTACAAAATCGTAGGTATGCCAACCCTGCTGGTATTAAATTCATCTGGTCAAGAAATATTCCGCTCAGTTGGACCTATCTCTGAAAAGGAATTAGCGGGAAGGCTTAACGCCCTAATCTCTCATTAAATAATGATCGATACACAATGCCGTGGTCTAGTAGATAAGTTAGCTCGTGAATTTTTTCAAATAAATGTCTGGGAAGTACCAGCCAGCCGGGTAGAAGTCATGTATAGCAATTGCCGCGAGAGGCCTTGGATAACGGCTAGTTTTACCCCTATCTCAGGGGGTTTGAGTTGGTTATTTTAACCCTGCATGTCAAGCGCTCCTCGAGCCCCACCCCCCTTTGCTTAGAGATGGTTCCATCTCACCCCTATACATACTATTGTGGACGAACGGTATCAAACAAATGGGAGAAAAAATGAGCGTACGATACAGTGCTGCCTTAGTTGCGTTCACTACCCGAACTACACTTAGACTAAATTTGCCCCCCAAGGACCCTAAGAGCTGAGAAATACTATGATTTCGAGCAAAAAACTTTTCGTTTTACTTGGCGCCTTAATACCAATCTGGATAGTATTCGGGCAGGATTTCACTCCCAGTGTATTTGATCGTAATAACGGTATCATTCCACTCAACTCAAGTGACCCAACCTATGATGTTTGGAGTCAACTGCGAGATCCCGCCAACGATCCAGATAGAGAGGCAGGACCTTTCTATCCTGGAAGACTCCGTAATTCTGGCGTGCAAACATTTTTCGGACTGCCAATTGCAATAAACCCTGAAGATCTCATTGCAGGCGAAGTGGACGTCGCAATATTAGGTGCGCCTCTCGACATGGGCGTAGGTATGCGAGGCACTGCGTTTGGACCCGGTGCTATCCGGGAAAGTATGGGTGTGGGTGGAGGCGGAGGGCTGCCCCACATGCACACAGGCGTTTCCTGGAAACGCGAGCTGAAAGCTGTGGACTATGGTAACTCACCGATCGATCGATTTAGCGTAGAACGTAGCATGCAACCAGTTCGAGAATTGGTTAGAGAAATAGCTTCAACTGGGGCCATTCCAATTGTGATTGGTGGTGATCATTCTCTTGAATATCCAGATGTTGCTGGAGTGGCTGATATTTACGGCAAGGAAAACATCGGCGTCATTCATTTTGACGCACATTACGATGCTGCGGCAGAAGGATACAGCGGACATTTGATTTCACACGCTCAACCAGTCTTCAGGTTAATTGAAGAAGGGCATGTCTTAGGCCAAAACTACATACAAGTCGGCTTAAGAGGATACTGGCCTGGCGAAGAAGGTTTTGAATGGATGCGAGAGAATAATTTCCGTTATCACACCATGGTAGAGATTGAGCGCGATGGCTGGGATGTAGTCACGGAAAGAATTCTTGCTGAAGCTAATGATGGACCAGAATATTTATACATTTCTCTTGATATCGACGTGCTTGATCCAGCTTATGCCTCAGGCACAGGCACACCAGAGCCTGGTGGACTTACTACACGAGAGCTATACCCTTTAATACGTGGATTGTGTACTGAGAACAACTTAGTGGGCTTTGAATTAGTAGAAGTAAATCCACTAGTTGATCCTGGCTACACGACAGTTATGAATGCTAATCGCGCCGTACAGGAATGTTTAACTGGAATTGCGATGAGGAAAACTGGAATTACAGATGGTGCTTATTTGAATCCATTAACGGTTGAAGATGCCGTACCAGATCCTTAGCCTCCAGCAATTGGCTGAAAGCGGACATCGCAATCCCAATATACTTTACAGAACTGGAGTAAATCTGTGCTTACAAAATTTTTGAGTTTTGGGAGCGCCTTACTAGTAGCCTTAGTTATTGCATCCTGCTCACAGCAAGACGAAGGCGTCTCTGTTCGCACGCCGTCAATTCTACTCATAAATGCCAATATCGTGGATGGGACAGGAAATCCGGCAACGATGAGTGCTGTGCGAATAGAGGGAGAGCTTATCGTTGAGGTGGGTGCTTTGGAGCCAGTAGAGGGTGAACGTGTTATCAATGCTGGTGGTCTTGTGCTTGCCCCTGGTTTTATAGACACACACAGTCACCATGATAATGGTTTAGGAGAAAATCTTGATGCACTACCACTTTTAACTCAGGGAATTACTACAGCAGTCTTCGGCCAAGATGGTAGTCATGCACTGCCTTTGAGCGGCTTGTTTGAAAAATATGAGGAAAATCCAGCAGCTGTAAATATCGCATCTTACGTTGGTCACAACACACTACGCATTGAAGTCATGGGTGATGACAGTAATAGAGTAGCAACTGAGCTTGAAATTGAAGACATGAGGGCACTTTTGAAAAAAGAAATGAAAGCGGGAGCAATTGGATTTTCTTCCGGGCTCGAATATGAGCCCGGACTCTACTCTACCAGGGATGAAGTATTGACTCTCGCTAAGGACACAGCCGAAATCGGCGGTAGGTATATTTCACACATGCGGTCTGAGGATAGATTTGTTTGGGATGCTGTCGAGGAGATTATTAGTATTGGTAGAGAAACAGGAATGCCTGTCCAAATATCTCATATTAAATTAGCAGCCAAAGGATTATGGGGTCAGTCAGGACGGTTGCTGGAAAGACTTGAAGAAGCACGCGCAGAAGGAATCGATATTACTGCAGATGTCTATCCATACGAATATTGGCAATCGACCATTTGGGTGCTCTTGCCCAGTAGAGATGCAGATGATTTGGAAGAAATCGAATATGTATTGGATGAGTTGACTCCGGCTGATGGAATAATTTTTACCATATTTGAACCCGATCCCAGTTATGTAAATCGGTCAGTGGCCGAAATCGCGCACCTGCGCGGCACGAACGAGGTTCAAACTTTATCTGACCTGATGAAGGAAGCCACAGCATGGTCTGAAGCTAATGAAGGCAAGCGGGCCGAATCAATTATGGGAAAGTCCATGAATGAAGAAGATATTGAAACGTTTCTTCAATGGCCTCACGTCAACCTTTGTTCTGATGGAGGATATACAGGTCATCCAAGAGGGTTTGGCTCTTTCCCTCGTGTATTCGCAAAATATGTGCGGGAAAATGGGACATTGACTCTCGAAACAGCAATCGAGTCGATGACTTCGCGAGCAGCCCAACATATGGGATTTGTTGACCGCGGATTAATAAAACCAGGTTTCAAAGCTGACTTGGTTTTATTTGACCCAGAGACTATTCAGGATCATGCCGACATCAGAGATGGACAAGTTCTATCGAGCGGAGTTTCAATGGTTTGGGTCAATGGCCAGCTTGTGCTTGAAAATGGAAAATCCAATGAAGCAAGACCGGGACAGGTAATAAGACGCTAAGTTGTAGAATTCCTAAAAATCAAACTGCTTTTTAATGTCCGCTATTGGTCGAAAGCGGTCACTCATCAGAATTTCAGCTTTTCAGTTCCTCACGCTCCCCCACCAATTTTCAACTTGGATGATCGGTTTCGGTAACAGTTCGGTGTTCGGTCAGAGAAACGGTTTGAAGATCTGTCACTTACGCGGCTCGGTCGGCCATCCGACCCCAGGCAGGTTCGGAAGAGGTTCGGTTTCGGTCATGATCTTTAGGCCGTCAAAAGATAAATTCTTAGAATTCTTCAAGTTACAGAATCAGAAGGCGCCCGGTTACACTGCCTCATAATCCGTTTGTCCGGGGTTCGAGTCCCTGTGGGCCCACCATTTTTCCTTCCTTTTCAAACACTTATAATTTGGCATAACGGACTATGGTTTCGATGGTCCGTTGCTCCTGAGCGGATGGTGAGTGTCCGCTTGCGGCTGCAGGCCTTACGCATTTTCCTATTTCGCAGAATTTTACTTCCTCACCGTCACTCGCGAATTTGAACTTGTCTGCTGGCAGCAAATAGTACCCAAGATGAATCAATGGCACTTGTACATTTTTTATTGAGCCATGCGCCAAATACTAACGGATTGGGGGTGTACTATTCAGTACACGATGGGGGCAAACAGCACAAAAGGCTGTTGGATCATCCCACCCCGGGCTTTTCATTGTTATGCTCTACTGCAC
>JAPKAI010000131.1 GCA_028825335.1 Gammaproteobacteria bacterium
CGCATCATGCGATAGATTTCGACCATAGCTTCCAACTTGGAAGTGGTTCCATCGATGCGTAATGTATGCGATACAAATGGTCCGCAGTCCAGGTCGTTAGTATAGATAGTCTCGAACGTCTTTACGCCGGTCTCGAAGAACTGCTCTATCACTTCTTCAGTGATTTCAGTATTACAGGCAACTAAGACTTCGCCTGTCTCTTCATTGATCACATCAGAAGCAAGTGCGGCACCAATAAGGTACTCATGCTCGATTAGTAGAGTAGTTAACTTCGCATCTTCCATGAGGCGAACGTGGCGTGAAGTAATGCGACGGCCAGCCTCTACGATTTCCTTACCTTTCTTGTCATTGATCGGAAAAGTAAGTACTTCTCCACGCAGACGAGCAGGGATTAGATTCAACGAAATAATTGGCTCTTTGTCCTTGCCTTTCGTAGTAATCTTAAAACTATTGTTGTCATAGAACATTTCAAGAATTTCTTGAGATCCATAACCTAGTGCGCGCAGCAATACAGACGCAGGCAATTTACGGCGACGGTCGATTCGAACATAGACCATGTCTTTCGGATCGAATTCAAAGTCGAGCCAAGAACCACGGTAAGGAATCACCCGTGCAGAGTAGAGTAGTTTTCCTGAGCTGTGCGTCTTACCACGGTCATGATCAAAGAACACACCGGGAGATCTATGCAACTGCGATACAACAACACGCTCGGTACCGTTGATAACAAAAGTACCTGAATCAGTCATCAATGGGATCTCACCCATATAGACTTCTTGCTCTTTAATATCTTTAATTGTTTGTGCTGTTGATTCCTTATCATAAAGAATCAACCGAACCTTAACCCGCAAGGACACTGAATAGGTAGAACCACGCAATTGACATTCTTTGACGTCAAAAGCTGGCTTTCCGAGGTTGTAGCTAACATATTCCAGAACTGCTTTGCCGGAATAGCTGACGATAGGGAATACAGATTTGAACGCGGCGTGTAGGCCTTGCTCCATGCGTGATTCGACAGGCACGTCAACCTGAGTAAACTGTTTATAGGAATCGACTTGTATAGATAAGAGGTAAGGGATATCCATCGCACTTGGCAATTTGCCGAAGTTCTTACGGATACGTTTTTTCTCTGTATACGAATAGGCCATTGGTGTGTTCCTAGCGTTGTGTTCTATTGGCATTAACTACTAGCAGAATTTTTCTGCGATTTGCATGCTCTTTCGTCTATACGACTTGGACAATGCGCGGCGACTAAGCCGGTCTTCTCTTACTCGAAATTACAACGAACTAGCGCCAGGTGCGTTAACGGCACCCGGCGCTTGTCGTTTTGTAGCAATATCTTGCTACTTAAGCTCAACGGTTGCGCCAGCTTCTTCCAAAGCTTTCTTGGCTTCATCCGCTTCTCCCTTAGGAGCAGCTTCTTTAATAGTTGATGGCGCACCATCAACTAATTCCTTAGCTTCTTTAAGACCTAGACCTGTGATACTGCGAACTGCCTTAATGACGTTTACTTTCTTTTCGCCAATAGAGGCTAGAACGATATCGAACTCAGTCTGCTCTTCTTCTGGAGCAGCATCAGCTGCCGCAGCTGGAGCTGCCGCAACTGCTGCCGCAGCTGAAACACCGAATTTTTCTTCCATTGCTTCAACCAGTTGAACTACGTCCATTACTGACATTTCTGCAATTGCTTCTAATACATCTTCTTTGGAAAGAGCCATGACTCTTGTCTCCTACTTTCAATAAATTAATTTAAGTTGTTTTCAATCTTTTACAATTTCTAAACTGTTACGAAGGAACTATGCTGCTTCCTGCTTCTGGTCTCGAACTGCAGCAACAGCACGCGTTGCTTTCGAGGGAACCTCTATCATGGTTCTGGCGAGCTTCGTCACAGGCGCTAACATAACGCTCATAAGAATGGACAGCGCCTGATCGTGAGTCGGCAACTTCGCCAACACGTCGATCTGATCGGCATCCAATAACTTGCCACCTACAGATAGTGCTTTGATCTCGAAATCTTTTTTCTCTTTAGCAAAATCCTTCAGCACGCGTGCAGCGGCGCCAGGGTCTTCCTCTGAGAATGCAAGAATCGTAGGACCAACTAAAACTTCTTGAATGCATTCGAACTCAGTACCTTCAACTGCTTTCTTCAGCAGCGTGTTTCTTACAACACGAAGATAAACTTTATTCTCTCTAGCAATCTTTCGAAGCTCAGTCATATCACTAACGGTTACACCCCGATAATCGGCGAGTACCGCAGACACAGCACTGTTAGCAGCCTTATTGACGTCCGAAACAATTTGTTTCTTATCTTCTAGTCCAATAGCCACTAGCTAAACTCCTTAATATGGTCGATTGCTCGACCGCGATTTAGCATGACAAATGCTCACGTCATGCCCTTGCTATTCGGTGATTGAAATTTAGCATTACACTAAATCGGGCTTCACCATCTGCGTAGGAAATTAAGCGACCAAACTTAAACTCGGCAGTCACACCTACGGTCTTTGACAGCTTCGCTTTCGCGAAACCCCAAAGTCTGTTGAAGAGTAATACAACGTCACCCCTCGAATTTTTTATTACTAGTGTTAAAGAAGCTCTAGGGATGACTGGTCTATCTGCAGCCCAGGACCCATCGTAGAAGAAAGAACAACCTTCTTAATATAGACACCCTTAGCTGCAGATGGCTTGGCCTTCTTTAGGTCTGCCAATAGCGCTTCAAGGTTTGCCTTAACGGCTGGAGCTTCAAAGCCCACTTTGCCGATGCCGCCATGAACGATGCCGTTCTTGTCAGTTCTATATCGAACCTGACCGGACTTGGCGTTCTTAACTGCAGTTTCAACGTCTGGCGTAACTGTCCCTACTTTCGGGTTGGGCATCAAACCTCTTGGGCCGAGAACCGTACCTAGTTTGCCCACTACACGCATAGCGTCTGGTGTTGCTATAACTACGTCGAAGTCCAGGTTTCCTGCCTGAATGGATTCCGCCAAATCATCAAAGCCCACCACATCAGCACCGGCAGCCTTCGCCTTTTCGGCATTCTCGCCTTGAGCAAATACTGCGACGCGAACGTCTTTTCCTGTACCGTTAGGTAGAATTGTGGAACCGCGAACAGCTTGATCCGATTTGCGCGCATCGATGCCGAGGTTCACACAAACGTCTAGAGACTCGCTGAATTTCTTTGAAGCAAATTCTGAGATAATCGCAACAGCTTCTTCAACTGAGTAGGTTTTACCTACCTCAACCTTTTCAGCTACTTGCTTTTGTTTTTTGGATAGTTTGGCCATGTTACTCCACTCCCTCGACTTCTATGCCCGCGCTGCGCGCGCTGCCGGCAATAGTGCGAACCGCTGCATCCATGTCAGCAGCAGTAAGATCAGCCATTTTCTGGGTCGCAATTTCTTCTAATTGGGCACGGTTTACTTTGCCTACTTTTTCGGTGTTTGGACGTCCACTTCCCTTCTTAAGGCCGGCTGCTTTACGCAATAGCACAGAGGCAGGAGGTGTCTTCGTAATGAAAGTGAAGCTACGATCTGCATAAACAGTGATAACTACAGGAATAGGCAGCCCAACCTCAACGCCTTGAGTCTGCGCATTAAATGCCTTACAGAATTCCATGATGTTTACGCCGTGTTGACCGAGAGCCGGACCAACTGGTGGACTTGGGTTAGCTTTTCCTGCGCCAACCTGCAGCTTTATATAAGCCAGTACTTTCTTAGCCATGTCTTTCTCCTTTGGGTTCGAACGTCCGATTAAGCCTCGCAGCCAACCAAACTCCCCGGCGTCCCATAACAAATGCTATTGGATCGACTTTGTTGATGATAAATAAGGTCAGAGTAAATTTTCAAAATTTACTCTGACCTCGACACTTCTAACTCTTCTCGACCTGTCCAAACTCAAGCTCTACTGGAGTCGAGCGACCGAAAATTAATACAGCAACGCGTAATCGACTCTTCTCGTAATTAACTTCCTCTACCGTACCGGTGAAGTCATTAAAAGGACCATCTGTAACTCGAACCATCTCACCAGGTTCGTAGATCGTCTTATGAGTTGGGGCCTCTTCGCTATCCTCCATTCTCTGGAGAATCTTATTCGCTTCTTTATCAGTTATTGGAGCGGGCCTCTCTGCCGTGCCACCAATAAAGCCCATAACTCTGGGCGTGTCCTTAACCAAGTGCCAGGTATCGTCGTTAAGTTCCATATGAACTAAGACATAACCCGGAAAGAATTTACGCTCGCTCTTTCGCTTCTGACCACCGCGCATTTCTACAACTTCTTCGGTAGGCACTAACACTTCATCGAAGTAATCTTCCATTTTTCGAAGAGCAATTCGCTCTCCCAGTGCAAGCATCACTTTTTTCTCATAGCCTGAATAGGCATGAACTACGTACCAGCGCTTTGCCATTTTTTGCCTCTAGCCGATCATCGATGAAATAACGCTGTTTAATCCCCAATCCAGTAGCCATAGAATAAAAGCTACAATGAATATGACGATAAGGACTACGATCGTAGTCTGCGTTGTTTCTTGTCTTGTTGGCCAAACAACTTTTCTTATCTCAACTCGCGCATCTAGGCATAAGTTAACAAAAGCGCGCCCACGAATAGTCTGAGCGCCAATCCATCCAGCCACGCCGGCAGTTACAAGCAAGCCTAGCGTTCTAACCAATAATGACTCCGCGACGAAATAGGAATTAACATAGATCGCGCCAGCGACAATCGCTGCTACGACCGCCCACTTGACTAAATCTAATTTACCGTCTTCGCCTGCTATTTTTTCGGACATACTATTTACTATTTCTCTTAGTTCTAATTATCTAGTTAACAACCAGCGACAGTGACCTTGCGCTGCCTACTCTCTTCCCTTTGGCTTGTGGAAGAATTCCTGCCTTTAGTTGGCAGGCCAGGAGGGAATCGAACCCCCAACCTGCGGTTTTGGAGACCGCTGCTCTGCCAATTGAGCTACTGGCCTACTGTTTCTCTAAAGGTCATCGGTGCTTCTATTCACTAATCTGCATTTTCTTCTAACGGAATATCGTAAAAACACTAAAGACGACTAAGCCGAAGCACCCTTTTGAGTGCTTCGGCCAAGTATGTAGTGTTTATCGATTTTATTCGAAAATCTTAGCTACAACGCCCGCGCCTACTGTACGGCCACC
>JAPKAI010000039.1 GCA_028825335.1 Gammaproteobacteria bacterium
AGCAATGTCGAACGATGCTTCAGTTACCGATTTCGAAGCAGTTCAGGCGATGGTTAATGAAACCGTAGCAAAATGGGGCCGCATCGATATTTTGGTTAACAATGCCGGCATCCTAAGAGATAAGACCTTCTCAAAGCTAGAACTAGAGAACTGGCATGCAGTTATTGATGTTCATCTTACCGGCAGCCTCAATGCAACAAAGTGTGTTTGGCCCATTATGGTCGAGCAGAAGTACGGTCGCATTATTATGACTACGTCCACTTCGGGTCTGTTTGGAAATTTCGGTCAGGCCAACTACGGTGCTGCAAAGCTAGGCTTAGTCGGATTTATGAATACGCTGCGTTTCGAAGGTGCCAAGTACAACGTATTCACTAATGCAATAGCACCCATCGCCGCGACGAGAATGACAGTAGAACTGCCAGGCTTTGAGGACAGCGCCGAGAAACTAGCTCCTGAACTCGTTACTCCTGCAGTGGTTTATCTCTGCTCGGAGAAGGCTCCCAATGGCCGAATAATTCAGGCTGCTGGCGGACGCTACTATTCTGCAGACGTCAGAGAAAATGTTGGCGTCGACCTTGGTCTAGGCGCATCAGTTGAGGATATCGAAGAAAATATCGAGATCATTCTCGATATGAGCAGCAATGCAGGAATCCTCGAAAGAACGCCGCATCGCTAGGGCTATTGTCTACTCTGACAAGATCAGGCGTCTCGCGCCTGATCTGTCTGCACTTTTTGAATAGATTCACGCTCATCCATTAGATCCAATAGCGACTTAATGTTTGGCAGTTCACTCAACGCATTCCAATTTAATGCCTTTTTGCACACTATGGTTGCTAGGCCTACACTGAATCTATAGTAAAAATCCGCGTAGCTCAGTTCTTTTCCAGCCAGGTAGGGGTCAAAACTCGCCAGCTTTTGCAATGAAGCGAATCCCTTTTCCAGCTGCAGCCTAACCTGACCTTTCAGCTCATCCGTTGCAGGATTGCCAAAGAACACATCGCCATACAAGCGTCGCGCAGGCAATTCGATATAGAGCTCAAGATGTCTTATCAACTCCTTGACCTTTGCCCGAGCAAAGGGATCCTCGGGGTAAAGTGAAGGCCCTACTTTTAGGCTATCGATATAGTCGATCATGACACCCGTTTCAGTCAGGAAGCCCTGCTCGGTCTGCAGGCATGGCACCTTGCCCATCGGGCTCTGAAGCAAAAATTCAGGCTCTTGATTGGGCAGCACATGAATTTCCTCGAAATCCATTCCCTTCTCTATCATGGTGGCCTTAACCATATTGTAATAGTTACTATAGGTCATGCCATGTAGTTTAATCGTCATTGTTCCTCCGAAGCCACTGGCCGTTACTAACTTGTTAAATGACTGTGGTAAAGCCACAGACTTATTCGTTCGAGCACGCTAAGCTAATACCTCAAATTATGCCAGAATTATTCCCCTATTGATTTGCAATGAAAGAACCTTTGATGAATTATCGAATTTTACTGCTCTCTGCTTACGATGCCATGAGCCACAAAATGTGGCGCGGGAGACTTCTCGATATGTTTCCCGAGCACACTTGGACTCAACTAGTACTGCCGCCGCGCCATTTCAACTGGCGGATAAGAGGCAATAGCTTGCAATGGGCTTTAAACGAAAAAGACCTGCTCAATCAAGACTACGATTTGCTTATTGCCACCTCGATGGTTGATCTGGCAAGCCTTCGCGGGTTCATACCCCGCATCGCACACCTGCCCACCCTGCTCTATTTTCATGAGAATCAGTTCGTCTATCCGTTAAGCAGCAAGCAAAGAAACAACAACGTAGAGCCACAGTTAGTTCCGCTCTATTCAGCACTCTGTGCGGATGCCATCGTCTTCAACAGTAATTACAACCGATCCACTTTCTTGCAAGGAGCCAAGGAATTACTGAAAAAGTTACCAGACCAACTTTCTCCAGAACTGCTCGAGAAAATTGAGAATAGCGAAGTCATCTCGGTTCCATTAGAAGAATTCTCATTCGATCCAGTAGCAACTGCAATGCTAGAAAGCCCTAAGCAAATTCTCGACGTTGTCTGGAATCATCGCTGGGAATATGACAAGGGACCGAAACTTTTACTTAGTCTAGCGCAGGCAATCCTTACACAGCGACTACCAATCAGACTCCATGTCGTCGGCCAACAATTCAGATCGTCCCCTGCAGAATTCAAGAAGATAGCAGCACTACTAGAGCAACATGCTGCGGCCCTTGCCATCGATCAGGGTAGCTTCGGCTATGTCGAGAACCGTGAGAGCTATATAGGCCTGCTAAGGCGCAGTGACGTCGTACTCTCCACCGCCGAACATGATTTTCAGGGCCTAGCAATACAGGAAGCCTGCACATTAGGCTCCACGCCTCTTGTACCCGACGCATTGGTCTATCCGGAATACATCGATAGTGAATTTCTCTATCCCTTCAATGAAGCTAGTGGGGACGAAGCGAATTGCGCGGGAATTCTCAAGCAACTTGATATCTGGCAAAGAATGCTAGCCAAGGATATTCCGCTACCAAAGGTTACTCTAGACGATTTCTCTCAGAAGGCACTTCGACCCAAGTATGCGGAAATATTGGGAAGGCTATCTACAGCAAGGATAAAGTAGCGAGACTACTCGGCTTGCTCAACTAGTGGAAAGGCTATTTGCTGGCCGATTTGTATGCGATTGAAATCCAGTTCGGGATTGTACTGCCGCACTAACCAGATAGGCGTGGAATACCGATTTCTCGCAATGGCGCCGACATTATCGTTACGCTTGACCTCATATTGCTCGACACCCTGGATGCGGTAACTACTGAAGAATTCTTGCTGCAAAGTCGAATGAAATTCTCGACGCTGAAGTTCGAACTCCGCAATATTCACACCCGAAAAATTTAGAGTCAGGCGTTTGCCCACAATAACTGGGTCGCGAAATGCCATATTGTTTAATCTGCGCACATCCCAAGCACGAATACCCAGCCAATCGGCGAAATGTCCTAGTGTTTCTGATGCCTGAACTTCGACCGTATTATTGCTCGCTACAGTGTAATCAGACGGGTCAGCAGACAAGTTCTCAACAAGTTGCTCGTTACTCTCACTCACATCTATCACAGGGTCCAAAGCCTCGGCGGTGCCCTGGTCATCTGTAACAGGAGCATCTAATTCTTGATTGTCCGGCAGGACCGCAGCAGGAGGCAGGCGCACTAAGGTTAGCTGTTCTACTTCTTCTGCAGGTGAAGCAGGTGTGTCACTCACCGGTTCTGCGCGCGGCGCGACCTCTTCTGCGAGTTGAGTCCGTACAGTCGGCGTCGGAGTACTAGTAACGTCCATCCTCGCTAGCTGAATCCCGGCATCGCCCTGGCCAGGCATCGTTAGCTGCTGTCCTGGATAGATTCTATGTGGGTCTTGTATCCCATTCACACCCAAAAGCGCCTGCTCAGTTATGCCATAGCGTGCAGCAATTAGTGAAACGGTATCACCTCTGCGAACTGTGTACGATCCATCTTCGGAAACAACAGCAGCAACCGAAGTAGGCTGGCTATTATCCTGAGGAAGCAGTAGACGCTGGCCGATTTGAATCCTGTTCCGGCTCTGCAGTTGGTTCAATGAGGCAAGCCTTGTCACAGACGTATTGAAGCGTCTAGCGATCACCGATAGGCTATCGCCACGTTCAACCACATAAGCTATATCGGGTGTCTGTACTGGAAATTTGAAATCAGCAAGTACCATTGCCAAGATATCCCCCGAAGGAACAACCTCTTCGCGTATCTTGATTTTGAATCCCGCTGGAATTCTTTTATTGCCCTCCCACACGACAGGACGAAGCGCTCTATTGTCAGAGCGTAATTGCTCCAAGCTGACACCAACAGAACTCGCAAACACTTCAGCATCGATGAAGGCATCTGTCTCGACCTCTCTAAAATTTGGCGCGGGATTAAAACGCACAGCGCCGAAGTGTTCCTCGGCATTTCTTTCTACATCATTGACAGCAAGGAATTGTGCGTAGAAATTGCGCGAAGCGAACCCGAATGCACGCCCTTTGTAATTTGCGACGATTTTTTCAATATCGGTAGTTTCTGTTTCTCTAACGGCTCTCGCGATTCCACCAGCTCCATGGTTATACGCAGTTAGCGCCAAAGGCCAAGTACCGAGCACACTGTAGTTATATTCGAGCAGGCTCATCGCAGCGCTGGTAGCTGTATAGGGATCCATCCGCTCATCGACTATGTGATCGATACGCATGAAGCGCTGTCCGGTGGCACGAGTGAACTGCCACATGCCTGCAGCCGATGCGCTAGAAAAAGCACCTGGATTGAATGATGACTCGACGTGAGGAAGCACTCCGAGCGCCGCTGGAAGACCTTTTTCTCGTATCACATTGTTTATGTGTTGACGGTATGCACCCGATCTTTGCAATCCACCAAGGAACCTATCTGACTGACCCAGCTGCCAGCGAACATTGGAAGCAGCCGCGCGCAGAGTCTGGTTGCTCACGTCAATTGGCCACAGTGCGAGAATCTCACTCTGTGAATCTGTAAGCTGACCACGTTCTCCAGTCGCGAGCACTCGCAAGTCTTCCTGAATTTGGCTACGCCTGGCCTCGATCGCGCGGCGGTTTAAGCGCAGATCTGTATAGATAACATCTAGATGCTGTGAGTCGTGCAGAAAGCCACTCTGGGTGTCGACTTCGGTATACACACGAACCCAAAAGCTTATAGCTGACTCTAATTCAGAAGGTCTAGGGAATAAAGTGGGGTCTTGAGCTAGCGATTTGAGAGGTAGAAAGAGAAAGAATTGCAGCAGTAGCACTGAAAATGCGAAACGCCAACTAAAGATAGCTTGCTTAGTAAGCTGAGGTTGTTGCCGCGAGTGAATCAATCTGAACCGCCCTCTATGAACATTAGATTTCGAGGGGCTAAAACATAGCAATTATGCGAGTGATCGCCAAGTGCTATTTATTGCAGAACTAGCCCGGTTCGGGAAAATGCCTTCGTGTTACGAACCCTCACTAGGGAATATCGTCCAATTCGGCGCCTTCCTTTACGGGCAACATCAAATCTTCGCGGGTCACGTTCATGTACAAAATGACATTCGAGGCGATATAGATTGAAGAATAGGTGCCAATAACTACACCGATGATAAGTGCCACTGCAAATCCCTGAGTAGATTCGCCACCGATAAAAAGAATAGAGAAGAGCACCAGTAGTGTAGTCAATGAAGTAATCAAGGTACGTGATAGTGTTTGATTGAGAGAGATATTGACCATCTCAAGCGGCGTGCCCTTGCGCAAGCGACGAAAATTTTCGCGAATACGGTCGGATACCACGATGGTGTCGTTCAATGAATAACCAATGATTGCCAACAGCGCTGCCAATGTATTCAAATTAAACTCGATTCGGAATAGAGAAAAGATCCCGAGAGTAATAATAAGATCGTGTGCAAGTGCCACCACCGCACCCATTGCGAACTTAAACTGAAAACGTACAGAGATGTACACCATGATAATAGCGAGGGCCACCAGCATGCCTATACCACCCGATTCAACCAGTTCTCCACCAACTTTCGCGCTCACGTAGTCAGAACCCAACAGCGTGATCTCACTTCCACTGGCACCCTGCAGCAATTCGGCAATAGACTCACCAACGATAACTGCCTGCGCAGCCTGCTCGCCTACTGCAACAGTTTCATCCACTGGCAGAAGAACTCGGATGTCGCGATCGGATCCGAAAGTTACGACCACTGCATTTTCATAACCATTAACACGTAACGTCTGATTAACATCTTGGACGACCACTGCTTCTGAGTAGCTCAAGCGCACCGATGTGCCGGAGGTAAAATCCAGGCCAAACTCCAATGAGTTGAACGCCAGCGATACGATGGAAACAATTACCAGAACAATAGATCCTATGCCCGCAATCTTGCGCACACCCATAAAGTCGATTAGCTTTTCAGTTAGTAACATATTTATCTATTTCCCCGCCGCTACTTTCAGGTCATCTTGCTTGGCTTTCATCCTGAAACTTCCGATGGAGAGAGTCTTCCCAGACTTGCCTCCATAGATCAAATTCACAATTGCTCTTGTACCGACGATGGCCGTAAACATAGAAGTGATAATTCCAATCATCAGGGTAATTGCGAAGCCGCGCACAGGGCCGGTGCCGATTGTGTAGAGTACGGCGGCGACTAAGAAGGTAGTCAGATTAGCATCGATAATAGTCGTGAATGCACGGTTATATCCCGCGTCGATGGCCTTTTGTGCTAGCGCGCCTTCACTCAACTCCTCGCGAATTCTCGTGAAGATTAACACGTTCGCATCGACTGCCATGCCCACCGTAAGAACGATACCAACTATACCCGGCAGCGTCAGCGTCGCCGGAATGATCGAAGACATCACCGCTACGATCATCAGAATATTCATGATAAGCGCCGCATTCGCGGCCATTCCGAATGTACGGTAGTAGAAAAGCATGAAGAGAACGACTAGTCCGGCCGCGACTTGCACACCCAACAAACCCTGATCAAGATTTTCTTGACCCATCGATGGCCCGATAACCGATTGCTCAACAATCGTCATGGGGGCTGCCAACGATCCCGAACGAATTAGTGGAGCGAGATCGCTCGCCTCACGTGGGGTCAGCCCGGTGATGCTAAATTGACGGCCCAAAGCCTGCTTAATCGTCGCGTGCATGATGAGTTCTTTCTCTTCATAGAACTCAATATCTTCGGCTTCTTCGCCGTCTTCATCGATACTTGTGATGGTACGCGATTTAGTCTCGATTAAGAGTATATCCATGCGCCGGCCCACATTGTCACGAGTCGCGCGGTTCATTTGATTGCCGCCCTGCGCATCGAGGCTCAAGACCACCGAAGGTTGGCTGTTTTGATCGAGCTGAAATACCGCATTGCTGATGCGGTCGCCCTGCAGAACTACACCATTGTCGACATTAACTGGGATACCTTCGTAGTCATAGGTCTCGTAGCTTAGACTGGCCGCGCCAGGTTCGGCCTCAAGATGAATCTCCAGTGTAGCGATACGCTGTAGAATTCGAATAGCCTGCGCCGGGTCTTGCATGCCCGGCAGCTCAACAACGATTCGGTCCGAGCCCTGTTGCTGCACAGTTGGCTCCGATACACCGAGTGTGTCGACACGATTCAGCAAAGTAGTTCTGTTCGCCTGCAGAGTATCGGTTTGAATTTGCAGCGCGGTGGCCGGCGTCATGCGCATATCGAGGATGAATACGCCTTCTGCTTCCCGGCTCTGTATTTGTAATTCTGGAAAATTATCGACCAATTCCGATCTGGCCTGACTACGATCCTCAGCATTCGCGAAACGCACTTCTAGATGTGACTTCGAAATCAGATTCAAACCACGACTGCGAATTCTTTGCTCTCTTAATATGGTTCTCACATTACTTTGGTTGTCTTCCATGCGACGGTCAAGCGCTGCGTCCATGTCTACTTCCATCAGGAAATGCACGCCTCCTTGCAAGTCTAAGCCTAGATTCATCTTGCCGGCGCCTATTGCCTGCAACCAACCTGGCGTGGTGGGAGCAAGGTTAAGAGCAACGATATAACTATCACCCAAGGCCTCTTCGATAGCTGTCTTGGCACGCAGCTGGTCATCGAGATTTCTCAAGCGAATGCGAACACTTTCGCTATCTACTTCCTCACCAAAGAAATCCACCTCAGCTGCTTCTAGAGCCGAGGTTATGACTGGCATATCACCACTGCTCAACTCGCTGAGTTCATGGGAAATCTGCAACGCTGGATCGTCGGGATAGAGATTAGGCAAGGAATAAAGAAATCCCAAGATAACCACTATAAAAATGAGAATGTTTTTCCAGGCCGGGTACTTGTTTAACATAGTGTGCTACCAGCTAGCTTTTTATCGTCGATGAATAAACGCATGCGACTAAATTCCGATACAACTAGATCTGACTAATTGTGCCCTTAGGCAGAACCGCGGCGACTGAAGATTTTTGCAATTTGAGTACTACATTTTCCGCAACTTCAACGGCGATATAGTCATCGGTTACATTGGCAACCTTGCCCATCAGTCCACCGGAAGTCATTATCTCATCTCCCTTGGATACGCTTGTAATCAATTCTTTATGCTCTTTGGCGCGCTTGGACTGCGGACGCCACAAGATCAGATAGAACAGTACGAACATGCCGCCGAATAGAATCAGGTTATAGGTCATCGAGGGTTGCCCTGCGGCTTCTTGGGCATAGGCTATGGGGAAGATTAAATTCATAAATGACTCTCTCAGGGAGTTAAGTGTCCGCTCAGGCAGAAAAGACGGGGATTGTACCGGCTTTAATGCACTTCTTATATCGATTATTACGTTCGCTTTCGCTAGTCTGCGAACGCTGTTTATTCTTTTCAAATACGGTTACTGCAAAAACACTAGGCCTGCTGCAGCAAAGCATTTATTCTAACTTGGAATTATTGCTTTATTTTCAATTGCCTAGCGCGCAGATTAAGAAGATTTTCAGAGCAATTTTTGCTGTTCTTCTTGAAACTGGTTAACAAAAGCGCTCAATCTACCCTGTTCTATAGCCTCACGCAAACTCGCCATCAGTGTCTGATAATAGTGCAAATTGTGAATCGTATTCAGCTGCGCACCCAACATTTCACGGCATTTATCGAGGTGGTGCAGATAGGCACGACTGAAATTTTGGCAGGTATAGCAGCTGCACTCTTCATCCAGCGGGCCAGTATCATTGCGGAAGCGACTATTGCGCAGTCTCAACAGACCAGCGGAGGTAAACAGATGCCCGTTACGGGCATTCCTTGTCGGCATTACGCAGTCAAACATATCGATACCCTGACTGACTGCATGCACGATATCCGCTGGCGTACCAACTCCCATTAGGTAACGCGGCTTGTCTGCTGGCAATCTCTTGCCACAGAACTCCACAACCGCCTTCATCTCTTCTTTCGGTTCGCCTACTGAAAGCCCGCCTAGGGCATAACCATCGAAACCAAGTTCAAGCAGGCCTGCCAAGGACTCCTCTCGCAATCCCTCGAACATGCCTCCCTGTACGATACCAAACAGGGCGGCACTGTTATCACCATGAGCCTGTACACAGCGCTTTGCCCAGCGCAGAGAAAGCTGCATCGAATCTCTAGCCTCGGTTTCGGTAGCCGGATAAGCAGTGCATTCATCAAACACCATGATGATGTCGGAGCCGAGTTGATGTTGAATTTCGATGGCGTTTTCTGGGCCGAGAAAAATCTCCGCTCCATCGATAGGGGACTTAAATTTAACGCCCTGCTCTGTGATTTTGCGCATCTCGCCGAGACTAAATACCTGAAAGCCTCCCGAGTCGGTCAACATCGGCCGCTCCCACCCAGTGAAATCATGTAGATCGCCATGATTCATGATGACTTCGGTGCCGGGCCTGAGCATCAGGTGAAAAGTATTGCCGAGGATGATGTCGGCACCGGTATCGCGAATCTGCTGCGGGTTCAAACCCTTTACACTGCCATAGGTACCTACTGGCATGAATGCAGGCGTAGCGACTTCGCCCCGGGGGAACTTCATAGCACCGGCACGGGCTTTACCGTCGGCTGCTTTGATCTCGAACTGCATGTGGCAATTGGACATAGATTTTGGGCTTGCTTAGTAACACTTATTTATCGACTTGGGCTTATTAACTTAATTTGAGAGACTGACTAGAAAATATTCATCAGTGTTCTCTCGTCGCGCGAAATTCGATGTCTGGCCAGCGCTCTTCCATCAAACTTAAATTAACGCGAGTAGGCGCGAGATAGGTGAGGTAGCCGCCACCATCGATGGACAGGTTCTCGTGCGCCTTCTTGCGAAATTCTTCTAGCTTAGTCTTGTTCTCGGAATCCACCCATCTCGCCACGTAGACCGTAACCGGTTCATAGATGGCATCAACCTTGTATTCGTCTTTCAAGCGAAAGGCCACAACTTCGAATTGCAGCACACCCACAGCCCCGACGATCAGGTCGTTGTTGCGAAGGGGCATGAACAATTGCGTAGACCCTTCTTCGGATAGCTGTGTCAGTCCCTTCTGCAGCGCCTTGAGCTTGAGTGGATCTTGCAGTCGAATACGTCTGAACAGTTCAGGAGCGAAGTGAGGGATGCCTCGAAACTTTAAATCCTCGCCTGTGGTAAAGGTATCGCCTATCTGAATTGTGCCGTGATTATGCAGCCCGATGATGTCGCCAGACACAGCCGACTCTGCCTGCTCTCGATCACCTGCGAGAAAAGTTACCGCGTCCACTACTTTGATATCCTTACCGATGCGGGTGTGACGCATCTTCATGCCCTTCGTATACTCACCTGAACAGATCCTCATAAACGCGATTCGATCACGATGCTGAGGATCCATGTTCGCCTGAATCTTGAAGACGAAACCACTGAATTCTTTTTCTTTCGCTTCTACGACACGAGTTTCTGTTTCTCGACTTTTCGGCTGGGGCGCCCACTCTACAAAATCTTCGAGCATTTTCTTAACGCCGAAATTTCCTAAAGCTGTACCAAAGAAGACGGGGGTCAGGGTCCCTTTTAAGTAAGCGTCTCTATCGAATTCGTGGCTGGCACCGCGCACCAGCTCAACCTCATCTATAAAGTCTTGGGTATAGCTACCCAGCAGTTCTGCAGTCTGGCGACTATTCAGCCCATCGATTATCACCTCGTCATGAATCTGGTTCCCTTGGCCCTGCTGATAGACATGAACTTTGTCTTCAACCAGGTTATAGACGCCCTTGAATTCTTTACCCATGCCGAGCGGCCAATTGATCGGCGCACATTTGATGTTGAGAACGGCCTCTATCTCATCAAGTACTTCGATAGGGTCACGGATATCTCTATCGAGTTTGTTAACGAAGGTGAAGATCGGTGTATCACGCAGACGACAGACATCCATCAGTTTGATGGTTCTCTCTTCCACGCCCTTCGCCCCATCGACGATCATTAACGCTGAATCCACTGCCGTGAGCACGCGATAGGTATCTTCGGAAAAATCTTCGTGCCCAGGCGTATCGAGCAGATTCACCATTCGGCCATTGTAGGGGAACTGCATCACCGAGGAGGTCACCGAGATGCCCCTCTGTTGCTCCATCGCCATCCAGTCAGATGTCGCATGACGATCCGACTTCTTGCCTTTCACCGTACCTGCGACCTGAATCAGGTTCCCGTAAAGCAGCAATTTCTCAGTGATGGTAGTCTTGCCAGCATCCGGGTGCGAAATGATTGCCAACACACGGCGGCGCCCTATTTCGTCGATTAGTGATTCAATACCCATGCTGATGATTGCCGTGTTTTGACCTCAGATCATGCGATTGCATGCTCGGCGGCTCAGATTGCAGAATTAGTAAGATCTATGCTCACTCGCATACCTAGTGTATGCCGAGTGAAATCGGGCGCGATTATAACAGCACGGAGCAAGGGTAGGGAAACCGCTCTGCAGCTCTGGTCTATGGGTAGCCTGCCGGATACTCTACAATACCTGCCACATCAATGAAAACAGAAGTACAAGGACTACCAAATATGGATTTCACTCTATCCGAACAACAAGTTGCCCTGCAGCATTCCGTGCGCAAGTTTGCGCAGCAGGAACTCCCAGCTATCGCCAAAAAAATAGAAGAAAGTGACGAACCGCCAGGAATTGAACTGCGTAAGCGCTACGCCGAATTGGGCTATCTCGGCGTTAACCTCGACGAGAAATATGGCGGCGCCGGCATGAGCCACCTCGATGCCGTGATCGTCTTGGAGGAGATTGCCAAAATTTCAATCGCTGTAGCCTTCCCTATATTCGAGTCCTGCTTCGGCCCTAGCTTAGCTATAGCGCATTTCGGTAGTGACCGACTAAGAGAGAAAATACTGCCACGGGTATGCTCAGGCGAGATCGTGGTCGCCGTATCCATGTCCGAGCCGAATGCCGGATCGGCACTTACCGACCTTACTACCAACGCTCGAGTCGAATCCGATCGAGTCATAGTTAATGGCAATAAACGCTGGTGTTCGGGAGCCGGTCATTCGGAGGCCTATGTTGTCTACTGTCGCATGGATGACAGCCCTGGCGCGAAAGCAATAGGCGCTGTTGTTGTCGAGAAAGGCAGCAACGGCTTCAGCTTCGGCAAACCGGACCACCACATGGGCTTTCGCGGTGTCGCAAGCGCAGATATGTATTTCGACAGCGTTGAAGTACCAACAGAGAACATTCTCGTATCAGCGGGAGGCTTCGGAAAGTTAATGGATGCTTTCGATCTGGAGCGCTGTGGCAATACGACAATGTCACTGGCGGTAGCCCAATCGGCATTCGATTATGTCTTAGAATATGTTCAGCAACGGCAACAGTTCGGTAAATCACTCGTCGAATTCCAGGCGGTGCAATTACAGATCGCCGAAATGAAAATGAGATTGGAAGCATCGCGTCTACTGCTCTATCGGGCAGTCGTGAACGCAGAGAAAGGCCTACCCTCCATCGCGGAGAGTTCGGTCGCCAAGTGTTTCGCCAATGAGACAGCACGCGAAGTAACAGGCAAGGCGATGCAACTCATGGGCGGCTACGGCTATTCAAAGGAGTACCCGCTAGAACAGAAATTGCGAGATGCTTGGGGATGGGGAATCGCCGGCGGCGCCATCGATATTCAAAAAGCGAACATCGCCGCAGCGCTTGTCGGGAAGCGCTTCAATCAGCGAGCGAAGTAGGCAGAAGCGCCAGGCGTAAGAAATGCTAGTGCAGCACGGTAGTTTCAGGCTTAGCCTTAGTTTCGGCAAACTCGGGATGCAGGATATCCCCGCGCTTCGCTAGCAGCAGATCGTGTACACTAAGACGATCATACTCATCTGTAGCCTGCACATCGATGTCTTCTAATAAGACGCAGACAACATCATCATCTTCGATATCCACAACGATGCAGGGCCTGAACCCAATGATCGTATTCAACGAAGCAAGTGCACCAATCTCGCAGCTGTGCACGGGATACAAACCGTTGGACTCTTTCAATAAACCGTAAGACGTGAACGCCACGCCAAATCCGGCCGCCGCGACGATATGAATGATGTCGATAATCGCAGGATCAGTTAGGTCGATGCGGACCGTGTCAGATATTCGCTGCTTATTGGCGAGCTGCTTTTGATTCACGAGCTTCAAGAATAAGCTAATGTCTTCCTGATTCCATTCTAGGGTCTCTTCCTTTTCCGAACGAATGCTGTCAGACGAAAGACTCAGTACACTGGTTTCGATGGTGAGGTCTTTGATCTCGGTCTCAGGCGGACAGGGGACGATCATAGATACGGAGCAGTAGCCTTCGCTGCTCTCAGCGCCTAAGCGCCATAGAAATGGGATTTCGGCAGTTAATTCGATCATATTAAAATGCTGTATAACTAGTGACAGTGTAATTATTGAAAGTGCAAACATAGCACATTCCCGTGGTTGGCATAATCTCAATGTGCGTCACACCTAGTCGCTCAGATATCGAGCAATTTAAGGCTGGTTTTTTTTGGGGCACTTAGCGCACACTGCTAACACACTCTCCAGCAAACTTTCTTAAGCCATTGAGGATACTAGGGAATTCAACTAATCCATCCATAATTTTTTTTCCACAGATTCTGTGGATAAGTCAGTGGATAATTCTTCAAGAATCGCTTCAAGCCTCTAAAATACGCCTCTATGACACTGATTGATCAAATTTTAATCAATGAGTTATATCCTTATTATTCAGCAACTTACTAGTTCTGGAAGTTACGATCAAAAATAAAACCTGCTTATTCTTAGTGTTTTCTGACAGGGGCTTAATTTTTGTGCATAAATTCTCGCATCAAACGCAATTTACGAAATGCAAGAATTCCTTTATCACTGTTTTTATTGAAGTTTTTCAGCCTATAATACCGTTCGTTCTTACCGTTAATTATTAGAATTCACACATACAGTAATGTTGAAAGATTCACGTAAAATCGCGACTTTGGTTTTCCTCGTGTTATTAGTAGTAATCGCAGCATTCGCATGAGCAATATTTCGCACCAATCGCCTCGGCGCCTCTGCCCAAGAAATGGCACTTCAGGTTGTTGAGGAATCGTTTTCCGAAGATTACCCTACGCCGAACTGGGCCTCTAGAATCCTTGGAGCGTATTCGAGGGAATGCGGAGATTCCACTTATAAGCTTCTGTCAAAGCGAATACTTTGCAAGCTATGAGCTCTGCGCTGTTTAAAAAATTCTTAATAACAAGAGCTCTCTGGCTAAGCGCAACATAACCGGCCAGTAATGTTGCGTTGAATGGCACTCTGATCTCAATGGAATCATCGTCGTCCGGATCACCACCTTTGAAACTGGCGAGAATTTCCTTACCGTTGTCTACGCTCTGCTAAACCTTGGACAGTTTGACGTCAAGCAACCCAAGCATGTCCTGCTCGACTTCCTTCATGGGCGTCTTTAGTTTCTAGCTTTGTTTGAGGCGTTGATAGATCTTGGACACGTTAGCGAAAAACGCGTCCTGCTTCTCCATAACCGGTGGCGGTGGTGTTTCTATCCCTATGTCTGTGCCAGCTGTCTCAGTCATTTTTTTTCAATATTTCCAGCATCTATTAATCAGATGTTTGAAGTGGCCTATTCGACCCCGGCCCCAATCGAAGCTCATTCTACGTGCATTGTCTGCCAGGATGGGACGAAAATTCTGTTAAATCCCCCATATCCGGCAGTTTTGGCCGATAATAAAGCCTACCTTTCTTCAATATTGTCAGAACAAGCCAAAATGCCAGCTATTTCAATCAGTTTTAATAGATTTTTACTGCTATTCCTGCTGCAGAGTGCAGTAATTCCGGTGGCTTGGGGACAATTACCACAGTTCAATCCACAGCAGATGGATTGGCTAGGCGACCGGATTTTTGCGAACGAATGCAATAGAGATTTTAACTGTCTCACCAGCTGGAACGAAGGCGAAGACTTTCCCTCACTCGGCATTGGTCACTTTATCTGGTATGCCTCGAAGCAGAACGAGCGCTTCGAAGAAACCTTTCCAAACTTATTAGCCTTCTACAAGAAGCACGGCTATGAATTACCTAACTGGCTGGAGGCTCTAGAAAGTCCTGACGCTCCATGGCAGAACAGAGATCAATTTCTGGCGGATCTCGACAGTCAGAGAATGCGACAGCTGCGCGATTTCCTAGGCTCGACCACTGAGCTTCAAGTGCTGTTTATCGTCGAAAGATTGCATGACTCGACAGCCGAACTCTTTCGCGGATTAGAACCCTCACAGCAAAGCTCTGTAGAGACCAGTTTCTATGAGCTCGCCAATTCACAAACGCCCTATGGCATGTATGCCTTGATCGACTATGTGCATTTTAAGGGAACCGGCATTGAACCTAGCGAACGTTATCAAGGCGAGGGCTGGGGACTTCTGCAGGTCCTGTTGGAATTGCAGGGCAGCGCTGCCAATCTGAATGATTTTGTAACGGCTGCTACTCGGGTACTGGAGCGACGCGTTTCAAATGCTCCTACTCAGCGGGCAGAACAGCGCTGGATAACAGGCTGGGCCAATAGATTACAGACCTATTTGCCGAACCAGTAGAGGCTCAGCGAGCCGGGTTACTGGGCACTAGTCGCTAGACTCAAACCTATTAAAGCTATAAGCTTTTCTCCTTACCGTTTACAGATGAATGGACTCGATCCGCTCATCTGACTCTCTAGGTACCCTAGCTCTATTCAACTACTTAACGAATCAATCAGCATGTCTTTCGAACGTAAAAATATTGAGAAAATGCAGGGCTATGCACCGGGCGAACAAACCGGTGCAGCGGACACTATTAAGCTCAACACCAATGAGAACCCCTACCCGCCTAGCCCCAAAGTGGCTGAAGCCCTAAAATCGATCAACGTAGCCGCTCTCAGGCGCTATCCGTCACCGATGGCCGATTCGTTTCGAGAAGCCGCGAGCCGGCTGCACAATGTCTCCGCCGAGCAGATCATTCCAACTAATGGCGGTGATGAATTATTACGCCTCGTTTTAACTACCTATGTTGAACAACTAGATACCATCGCGGTTTGCAAACCCAGCTATTCCCTGTATCCGGTTCTCGCTGAAATCCAGGGGTGTCGATTCGAAGAAATTTCGCTCAATGATGACTGGAGTATGCCAGAGGATTTTCTAGAGCAATTGAATAAATCTGCGGCTAAGCTGTTGATTTTGGTTAACCCAAACGCACCCACTGGCGCCCTACTGCATGCCGACTATCTTGCCGAGATAGCCGAAAACTTTTCGGGGCTACTGTTAATCGATGAGGCCTATGTCGATTTTATCGATCCCCAACTCAACTACGATTCCATATCATTGATTAATTCTCATGATAATATCCTGATACTCAGAACATTGAGCAAGGCATACTCCCTTGCAGGCCTGCGCTTTGGCTATGGTATTGCAGCGAAATCGCTGATCGAACCGATGATGTTTAAGACACGTGACAGCTATAATACCGATCACATCGCCCAGATCCTCGCAGCCGCTGCACTAGATTCATCCGAATATGCGCGAGAAAACTGCCTACGCATTCGCCAAAGCCGAGAGCAACTGCGCGCAGATTTACACGCACTCGGCCTTACCGTTCCAGCGAGCCAAAGCAACTTCATCTTGTGCCAGATTCCAGAATCGATAGGGGCCGAAAAGCTCTATCTGCAATTGAAGCAACGCAATATCCTAGTACGTTATTTCGAACAAGACCGACTACGTGACAAGCTACGCATTTCAATTGGCACGGATGCTGAAAACGCGGCACTAGTTGCTGCGATGAAAGAGTTCACACAGCAATAAGCTCCTCCTCTAGAAATAGTAAATCGCTGTTTTGCCTAGCTGCTTCTGCTACCATAATTAGAACCTAGTGGCTTCGATTGCCTGGCATTTCTAGCAGCCGCTACTACTAGACAATTTCCGAAACCTAGCCCGAACCTATGCCCAAAACTATGTCTGAACCTAACTCTGAAACCGACAACAGCAGCAATAACGAGCGGCTGCATTATTGTCCGAAATGCAAGAAGCCGCTGCGACGAATTCAGGGAAAGATGGGGCCTTTCTGGGGCTGCAGCGCGTTTCCTGATTGCCGCACTTCTCTCAATGATGTAGATGGCAATCCTTCCGAAGATGTGGACGAACATTACCGCTGCCCGCTGTGCACACGCCAATTGGTAAAGGCGGATAAGGAAAAAGGTGACTATTGGTTTTGCAGCGGCTACTCAAAGGGTTGTAAGGTGACCCTTCCAGATCATGATGGCGTGCCCGAGGCGGCCTATCAATGTCAAAAATGTAATCACCTGCTGGTTAAACGCAACGGCAAAAATGGTGTATTCTGGGGTTGTAGCGACTACCCCAACTGCACTGCCAGTTATAACGACGATGACAGCAGGCCCAAATTTTGATTTTTTCACTGCTAAAAATACGCAAGAAAACAGCTGCCGTGCTAGTGGGTATCGCCTGTGGCCTAGCCTGTGTATGGGTGGTCGCGACCTGGCAACAACTCTCCATTCAGGAGATCCTCAATATGCTGCTGGGTAGCATTCTGCTTCTTGGCGGAATCATGTTCGCGGCTGTGTGTGTAGTTGCCGCATTCACCTTGCTTAGGAAATTACTGAGAAAAATTAACAGCTGAGAATAAGTAATCCAACTCTCAGCTCCTGCTTAGATTAGGGCAGCGGCAAATCACGCGACATGATCAGTGCATCTTCCCTATCACTTTTGCTAGGATAATAGTTTTTGCGCTCTCCAATCTGTACAAAACCCATCGAACGATAGAGGTTAATCGCGCCCTCATTCGATCGACGAACCTCGAGAAAACAGACTTCAGCCTCCTGTTTTTGAGCCCGATCGAGCAGCAACTTAAACAGTTTCCTACCGTAGCCGTTACGCTGATATTCCGGGCGTACACACAGCGTTAGTAGATGACATTCACCGATTGCTACAGACACGACAGCATGAGCAACTATCTGCTGCTTATTGGCCATGACCCAACATTGGTAACCCGCTCTAAGGCAATCGACAATGATGCGCTTAGTCCAAGGATGGTCATAGGCGGCGGCTTCATTCTGCGCAACTAGCTCGACATCGCTAGTTCGCATTGTTCGAGCAAAGAAGTCCGTTTTAGGATTAGTTTCAGGAGGCATAAATTTTAGGAATTGGCGCGCAGGTTTAGTTCTAGCTAGAACTATTGATTCGCTTTCGCAGTGCCTGCAAATGCTGCCATACATCTCTCTTTAGGGTGGATACCGCCAGCATCGAGGCTAAACTATGCGTTACAGTAATAAAGTAGCCTTTGCTGCTCTCAAAATCTCGCGCGTTCTTGTTCGCATCAAACTTTAGTAGAACACCTTCAACCTTCCCTGCGAACACCAGCAAATTAGTGAAGCCATCCGTCTCTTTGCGCATCTGCAGAAACCCTGAGATCGCTTTCGCCGCCTCTACCCACGGCGTGTTCTTCATGGAGTATCCACTGGGCAAGGGCCAGGAAAACTCTTCAGCAGTAGGGTTGGGCTCGAAGCCATCCTGTCCCAAAGCTTTTAGAATCGCTTGCATCAGCTTCAGCGATTCTTCGCTGAGTTGAGCAGAGCCCTGGGTGGGCACCTCGTCGAGTACCGCCAGTCTTTCATTAATTCGGTAGTAGCGTAGCGTAAAGCTTAGGCTGTCCTGAATATCCACGGCGGAGACAGAGCCAGATTCATTCTCACTTTCCGGGACCTTACTCGATTGCCGGATTGGCGTTACCGTCGCTTTACGAGAGGCAGGCACTCGCGAGCGCAGTTCCTCTATTGCATCAAGTCCATTGGCTTTTCTCGCGCTCTTCGCTGATATCTCGGCCTTCCCATGAATTGACTCATTTAGCTCAGGAAGGACGTCGCTTAAAGCTGGAAAATCATAGTCAGGCGAAGGTTTCGCGCCTGGCAACTGTTGCCGGGGGAAATAGGTCTGAATATCCATGGCCTCTAAATAGGCCTGTCTTTTTCGTTCATTCATTAAGGGGCGCACTATAGAAAAATCTAAAGGTAAATATACGCGTTTGCACCGGCCACAACAATACAATCACCAAACCCTCTAGGTGCAATTACAGGAATACCTCCAACAATTGAAGTAGAGACCTATTCGTGCTTGAATCCGCGTTCGTTGTATTCGAGGCAAACCCATGAAAGCGATAGTCTGTAAGACCTATGGTCCACCTGAAAATCTTGTCCTAGAAGAGATTGATGATCCAGTAGCCGCGGAGAATGAGGCGGTGGTTCAGATTTACTCCGCATCACTGAATTTTCCAGACGGATTGCAAATTCAAGGAAAATACCAATTCCAACCTCCGATGCCATTCACACCGGGCTCAGAAGTTGGCGGAATAATTACCTCTGTTGGTGCTGGCATTCAAGACTTTTCTGTAGGCGATAGAGTCATGGCCACGCCCGGTATCGGCGGATTGGCTGAGCAGGTCGCCGTCAAGGCCGATGGCCTTCGCAAGATTCCAGACAGCATGGATTTCAAGACAGCTGCCGGCTTCGCGATGATTTACACAACATCCTATTACGCCCTGAAGCAACGCGCGCAGTTACAGCCGGGCGAAACCCTACTCGTTCTCGGCGCCAGTGGTGGTGTCGGCCTAGCCGCGGTTGAACTAGGCAAACTCATGGGTGCCAAGGTGATTGCTGCTGCAAGCTCCGACGAGAAACTTGATTTCGTCAATCGACTGAATCCTGATGCATTGCTCAACTATGGCGATGGCGAACTCAAAGAGAGAGTAAAAGAGCTCACCGGCGGCGCGGGCGCCGACGTAATCTACGATCCAGTAGGCGGCGACCTCTTCGATCAAAGCTGCCGCTGCATAAACTGGAATGGAAGGCTTCTAGTTGTGGGTTTTGCCAGCGGGCGCATCCCTCAGTACAAAGCAAACCTCGCCCTGCTTAAGGGATCATCCATGGTCGGCGTATTCCTCGGGCGCTTCCGAAAAGAAGATCCTGCAGAATACGAGAAGAATTTCGCCGAGTTACTGGGTATGTACGATGCAGGAAAATTAAAACCCATCGTCACTGAATCTTTCGCAATGACTGATTTTGTAGACGCGTTCAATGTGTTTACCGAACGCAAGGTCATGGGCAAAGTGACGCTGGAGATAAACAAAGAGTGACAATTCAAGCCAACATACTGTCCGACCAACAAATAAGTGATGACCTGGGTCAGCTAAAAACCATTGCCGCCGCACACATGGGTCCCGGCGCCGCACTTGAAACCGAAACCGTCACCATCGATGGCCAGGAATTAAGTGTTTTCGCTCACGTTCCACCAAACCTCGGCGAGCTCTATACGCTGGGATTAGAATTTGGCGATAAGACCTTTTTGGTATATCAGCAAGAGCGCTTTAGTTTCGCCGAGAGTTTGGACCTATCACTACGCATGGCGCGAGTTCTCAAAGAGAAATACGAGATTCAACTGGGTGATCGTGTAGCCATTTGTGCTCGCAACTCTCCCGAATGGTGTATGGCGTATATGGCGATCACGCTGATAGGCGCCATTGCGGTGCCCATGAACTCCTGGTGGAAGAGCCCTGAATTAAAATACGGCCTTAGCGACAGCGACACCAAACTAATCTTTCTTGACCCAGCACGGTTGGACTTAGTACAGCCATTTCTAGATAGTCTCGATGTGCAAATCGTGATGTTCAAGCCCGAGGTCGAATCTGCGTTTCCCGAATTTTATGAGCTGGCCCGATCCGTGGAACCGCTTTCTCAAGATGAGCGGAATGAGATAGAGGTAGTCCCTGAAGACAAAGCCTCGATCATGTATACCTCAGGCTCTACAGGCATGCCCAAGGGCGTGCTTTCTACCCATCGAAACATAATCAACGCCCTCTACACCTGGAAGTTCGTCAAAGAGATTACAGAGATCCTCAGGCCTGAGTTATTAGAAGAGAACCCAGAATTTCCACCAGCTCTACTCGCGAATGTGCCGCTATTTCATGTTACTGGAAGCCACGCGCAGTTTTTAGCCAGCTTCATCTACTCGCGCAAGTTTGTGATGATGTACAAATGGGATGCAGAGGCTGCACTGAAACTAATAGAACAAGAGAGAATTTCGGTATTTCACGGTGTGCCAACGATGGCATGGGAAATAATGCAATCGCCAAACTTCGATACAACGGACCTAAGTAGTTTGCGCGGTGTACAGAGTGGTGGTGCTTCTCGCCCGCCAGAACACCTCAATATGATCATGCAGAAATTTCCCGATTCAGCTATTCCCGGTCTTGGCTACGGCCTCACTGAGACAAACGCAATCGGTGCAATAATATCTGGGAAATTTTACGCGAGCAGACCAAATAGCACAGGGCGGCCTACGCCTCCAGTAACGAGTGTAAAGGTCGTCGATGACGCAGGTAACACTCTGGAAGATGGTGGGGTTGGCGAAATCTGCATCAAGGGCGCGACCGTCATGAAGGGCTACTGGAACAACCCTGAGGCCACCGCGGAAGTAATTAAGGACGGTTGGTTTTACAGCGGCGATATCGGCATGTTGGATGAACTGGGCTTTCTCATCATCCTAGATCGCGCCAAAGACATTGTGATTCGTGGCGGCGAGAACATAGGCTGCGCCGAAGTAGAATATGCGATCAGCGAACATCCTGAGGTTAGTGAGGTTTCCGTCTACGGCATACCCGAAGAACGTCTGGGCGAAATGCTCTGCTGCTCAATCATGCTGCAGGCAGATAGCGTACTTAACTCCGAGCAGTTGACTAGCTTTCTAAGCTCAAGAATAGCGGGCTTTAAGATACCTGAGCGAGTCTTTTTCCAGTACGAGCAACTACCGCGCATAGCGACTGGCAAGATAGCCAAGAAGGAGCTCCGCATGAAAACTATGGAATTCCTCGGTGTCGAGGCCTGACACATAGCCCTTTCATGGGTTATTACCCTCTGATTTAATTAGCCTTTACCTAGATCAAAAATTAGCGAAAAATCTTTGTTTTTTGCTGAAGATTCACGCCTGAGCAAACGATAGGTTTAACTAAGAGCTTTAGCTCTATGATGATACCCGTTTATAGACAGAGTGAGAATCGCCATGAAAGAACTCCAGTGGGATGATTCAATCGACGACTCGAAAGAGAATTTTGAAGCCGCTGTAAGACTGCCTGTCGATGAGGCAGGCGAAGCATCGCTGAAGGCAGTCTCAACTAGGACTCAATATACCGAACTGCGTCGACGCATCGAAGAGCGCTTGGATGGTAAACGCATCGATCATGAGTTTGAATACGACGATCTGGATGGCATGCTCGAAAAGTTGATAGGCTAGCCCGTCGTCAGAAATCGTCTGCAGTCGCCTTTTATTGGCCTGCTGACTACCGCCAGCGCATGGCCAAATGCCATAATATTCATGGTATTTGGTATCACTGTAATTCCTTAAAAAACTCTATCCACTCACTATCATAGTTAGTGTGATTGGGCGCTCGTTTGATCAGAATTGTTAGAAAATGACTTATGTTGAAGACCAAGGCTGGTTTGATCCCATTCCTTTTCGGCGATGATGCGTGGAA
>JAPKAI010000132.1 GCA_028825335.1 Gammaproteobacteria bacterium
CCGGCCAGTGCGATGCTCATAACTAGCAATAGAGCTTTCTTAATCATTTAATATTCCCCGTATAAATTAGATTTATTATTCAAACCGAGCCTTTCCTGCCGCGACCACTAATCTCAACACTACCACCCTTCACTGCCCGTTAACCTTCGAGTAAAATAGCCTAAGAGCACTAGAATTTGGGCTCCTGCACTCTTATACGTGCTGGAGCTTTAAAAGTTACGGCGCTAGACCATGCCATAATAGGGAATGTTGCTGAATCTACGCTGAACACGGGTTCTCATGTTTTGAACTAAAGAAAATTCGCGAATTGATCGATTTATCCCCAGTACACTAAAAATTGACAAGTTAACTACTTACTTACCCTAAGAGATTCAGAATGCTCGCTAGATTCAACAGTCTTTTCCCCCTTTGGGCATTGCTAATTTCCCTGGTAGCATTCTTTCTAAATGCACCCTTCGCCACGCTCAACACAGCCATCGTCCCGCTGTTAGCTACAGTCATGTTTTTGATGGGGCTTACGCTAACCAAGGCCGACGTTGAACGCATTGTGAAAGACCCGAAACCGATCTTAGTGGGAGTCGTCCTACAGTTCTTATTGATGCCCGTTCTAGCTCTGACGTTTTCCAAGATGCTCCAGCTATCGAACCAGCTCACCATAGGCATGGTGCTCGTTGGTAGTTGTGCTGGCGGCACCGCTTCCAACGTCGTCTGCTATCTAGCCAAGGGCGATGTGGCGCTTTCTATAAGTTTGACCATGGTCTCAACACTCGTCGGGGTGATAGCAACTCCACTACTTTGTGCCTTCTATCTTTCAGAAACGGTCAGTGTAGATACTCTGGCGTTACTTTTTAGCATAGTGCAGATTGTGTTTATTCCAGTAGTTCTCGGCTTTTCTTGTAAGTTTTACCTGAATGATTTCGCGAACAGAGCGGAACCCTTCATTCCGACACTTTCGGTGCTCATTATTCTGCTCATTATTGCCATAGTCGTAGCACTGAATGCCGACAGACTTCTCGATGTAGGTCTGATCACCTTAATCGCCGTAATCCTGCACAACCTTTCGGGGCTAGCTGGTGGTTATTATATTAGCCGCCTAATAGGATTAGATATAAAGCAGAGCCAGACCGTCGCTATTGAGGTGGGCATGCAGAACTCCGGCCTAGGTGTAGCCCTCGCCACTCAGTTCTTCTCTACAACAGCCGCTTTACCCGGCGCTCTGTTCAGTGTTTGGCACAACATCAGTGGTTCGCTGCTGGCTTCAATGTGGAGCAATAAGAGAACGTCGCTTGAATACCTATTGAAAGATGAAGAGTCGAGTCTGCCTGAAAAGTGAGTGACTGCAACAATCGCGCCGCAATATTTCTCTGCGCCACTGCTTTTTGGATAATTTTTGAATAAATAATCCGATATGCTTTAAATATTTTTGAAGACGACTAAAATTCGCGCATTCAAATATTTAACTCTTTTCAAAGAAAATGAAAATTCAAATAATTCTCAACACAATGTTAACAACTGCGACCATTTTAGGTTATCAGCTCTGTTCGCGTGTGGTGAAGAATTGGGAGGCCTGCTTGGAGTGAATTCATGACTACTAAACGATTAATAATCAGCTTAAAGAAAAGACCTCTAAGTTTTTAAAATTAGAGGTCTTTTCTTTAACTTTTATTGAATACACAAAAATATGTGGGTACTAGGTAACTATTTTGCAAAAAAAAACTGCAAAGAAATATAAAAATTATCTACAGGCTCGCTTTCTTCTATAACTTTATAGTGACCGTGCCGGTAATCGCGCCTTTCTTCATGGCGAAGGGGCTAAGCCTTCAGACATCTTTTATCTGCAGGCCGTTTTTGCGGTTGCAATCGTAGTGCTTGATTCACAGTCTGGTTATTTCGCCGACGTTTTTGGTCGCAAGACAGCACTGGTAATAGGAAGCATCATTCATGGATTGGCGTATTTCTACCTAAACTTTGCCGATGATTTACCGAGCCTGATTATTATTTGAAATAATAGCTGGGATTGCAGCGAATCTTTTATCCGGAGCAGACTTGGCATTGCTGTATGAGATACAGAAGATGCTTTCCGATGGTGATGATTCCGTTAATTCAATCGGTCAAAGCATTACCGCAGCGAGTTGCTGCATAAGCAATCCCTCCCCCGCTAAGGGGTAACTGCTCACAAATTCCCCCCGTGAGTAGTTACCCTCATTTTTTTTACTCAGCCTATCCTAAAAAACGCACCATTAAGGGTCATTTTTTGTTAAAAAGCAGTTTTGTTTTTAAGTAGCGCACCAGAATAAATTTTTGTTCCGAATCGAATGGAAAAACAGCGCTCCGAATTGGTGCTTTGGGAAATGACATGGTAAAGTTTTGTGACTGTGTAGTGCTGTTTAATTCGAAAAATCGAGCCCTAGACTATTTCAAAGGCTTGATAACACTAACAGCTGTGCAAACAGTTTTACTATCAAATAAATTTATCATAAAGATTTGGCAGCAATTAAAAAAGAACCAGAATCGCGCAATTTTTCCTCCTGTAATTTTAGAGGGGACTTATACTGATGCCGGAGAGAATCAATGAAACTTATTACCGCAATTATTAAGCCGTTTAAAGCCGATGATGTGCGAGAAGCATTGTCTGAATTAGGCGTGAGTGGCATGACCTTGACTGAAGTCAAAGGCTTCGGTCGCCAGAAGGGGCACACGGAACTTTACCGTGGAGCTGAGTATGTTATCGACTTCCTCCCCAAGGTAAAACTTGAAGTAGCTGTCTCTGACGAGCTATCGGAGCAAGTTGTTGAGGCAATCTGCAAGGCCGCGAATAGCGGACAAATCGGTGATGGGAAAATCTTTGTCAGCAATTTGGAGCAGACCATTCGAATACGAACTGGGGAAACTGGCAACGACGCGCTTTAGGAGATCCGATAAAAATGATAACTAGAATTCTTAGAACTAAGTATTGCACAGCAGCACTTCTGCTCCTTCTACCCAGTATCGCCTCGGCACAGGATGAACTAAACGGCGCCAATACTGCCTGGGTCTTAACTTCAACGGCTCTCGTTCTTTTTATGACCCTGCCAGGACTCGCACTTTTCTACGGCGGCCTTGTCAGGACTCGAAACGTACTCTCGGTGCTCATGCAGTGCTTCTCCATTGCCGTAGTGGTCTCAGTTCTTTGGCTACTAGTTGGCTACAGCATAGCCTTTGGCCCTTCTGAATCGGCCTACTGGGGCGGACTGAGCAAAATGATGTTTAATGGCGTCGTTGTCGACTCCCTCTCTGGCGACATTCCGGAAACTGTCTTCGCCTCCTTTCAGATGACTTTCGCAATCATTACGCCGGCTCTAATCGTGGGTGCGTTCGCGGAGAGAATTAAATTCTCAGCTATGTTGTTATTCTCCGCCCTGTGGACGCTGATAGTCTACTTCCCTGTTGCAAACTGGGTCTGGGGTGGCGGCTGGCTAGGCCAGATGGGTCTGATCGATTTCGCCGGCGGCACCGTGGTGCATGTAACGGCAGGTATTGGAGCATTGGTATTTGCTCTCGTCATTGGACAGCGCGAAGGCTTTCTAACAGCACCGATAATGCCCCATAACTTGACCATGAGCTTCACCGGGGCAGGCATGCTCTGGGTTGGCTGGTTTGGATTTAACTCCGGCAGCGCACTTGCCGCAGACGGCAGCGCCGGTATGGCCATGTTCGTCACACACATATCTGCAGCGACCGGCGCATTGACCTGGATGGCTATAGAATGGATAAAATTTGGCAAGCCCAGCGGCCTAGGTGCAATAACTGGCATGGTGGCAGGTCTCGCGACGATCACCCCTGCCTCCGGCTCCGTCGGACCAGCTGGCGCACTCCTAGTTGGGCTTAGCGGTGGTGTTGTCTGCTATTTCGCTACTACCTATTTAAAGCAGAAAATAAAAATCGACGACTCTCTCGATGTGTTTCCTGTGCACGGTGTCGGCGGTATCATCGGTACTTTCCTAGCCGGCATATTAGTATCTGGCGAACTGGGAATCTTCAGCGGCAACGGACTTGCTCAGGGCATGACTATGGGCTCGCAGGTCATGGTGCAGATCATCGGCATTCTCTCGGTGGCTGCCTATACAGGCATACTCACGTTCATAATTCTGAAGGTGGTGGGTGCAGTAACATCTGGCATTCGCGTCACTCAGGAAGAAGAACAGATGGGTCTGGACATTACAGATCATGATGAGAGAGGCTATTCTTTGTAGTGAAACCTATGTAGTTAAGTATAAATAGCGCAGCGCAAGACGAAGAAAGGCTGGTCGGAGCAATCCCACTAGCCTTTTTATTGGCCTAAACTTCTCTCTGCACTTTAATGCGCCGCTAGGTACTTTTGCGCAGCGTCGTAATGGCATAGACTAATTTATTACCTTGAATATCGGTGAAGTGCGTGGCTACCAAACAAGTAGTACGACCATCTTTGATCAATTCTCCCTTCAGCAAGAATCTCGGCCCTAAAACTGGCGCGAAGTAATCTATGCGCATATTAACGGTAGCCGACCACTTAAAATCCTCCTGGGATTTAAATAGCGTACGCACCGTAAATATAGAGATCATATCGACATAAGTACCAGTAAAACCCCCAAACAACTGATCCCTTGGGTTCAACAGATGATCAGGTAGATGCGCATCCACCTCTACTAAGCCTCGCTCCTCACGCAGAATCTTCCACTTGCTGGATTCCACTAGATCGCCTGCATTGTGGCCGGGCTTCAAGAATATCGGTGGATCTACTTCTGTTTCATCTGTCATCGCCTTTCCCTGCTGTGGGGCCAATTCAAGGGCAGCCCCGACTCAATAAAAGTCGGCCGAGAATGAAGCAAAAGTGATTGCTGGTCAAATCCGGCTGGCGTCATTTATACTGGCTCAGGCTGATTTATCCAAGCACACTCTCTAACCCACCTAAAATAATAATTCGGAGTAAGTCATGAAGCATCTCCAACAGTTTCTTAAACAGGTCTGCCCTCTATTCTTGGCACTGCCCTTGTTGATAGCCAGCAGTATTGCACAGGGAAACGACTTCCCAACTGCCTCGCCGGAAGACGTCGGTGTATCA